>CAZWUP010000280.1:0-4061 GCA_964637045.1 uncultured Porticoccaceae bacterium
GCAATCTCAAGCCGCGAGATTGCTTCGCTGCGCTTAGCAGGCCCCGCGAAGCGCTTTGGGTCCGCAATGACAGTGGGGGGGATTGCTTCGCTGCACCCCTCGCTGCCCTCGGGGCTTGCTCGCAATGACCAAAGAAATTGCCATAACATCCAGCGTGAAACCCAATCCAAGTCACCGCCATTTGCTACAGTGCCGGTTTGGAGCGTGCTGAAGAGTCACAAATCATGAACCCTATTCTGGTAACCGGGGGCGCCGGGTATATCGGCTCCCACACTGTGGTGGAGTTGCTCCTTGCCGGGCGTGCCGTGGTGGTGCTCGACAACTTTTGCAACAGCAGCCCCGCGGCCATTGCCCGGGTGCGCCAGGTGGTGGCGGAGGCGGGGTGCGCGGCGCCGCAGTTGACTGTGGTGCGGGGCGATATCCGCGACCGCCCGCTGCTGGATGACCTGTTCGCCAGCCACGCCATTGCCACGGTGATTCATTTTGCCGGGCTGAAGGCGGTGGGGGAGAGCGTCGCCCAGCCCCTGGCCTATTACGATGGCAATGTGGGTGGCACCATCAACCTGTGCCAGGCCATGGCGGCTGCCGGGGTGAAGCGGTTGGTGTTCAGTTCCTCCGCCACGGTGTACGGCGAGGACGCCCGCCCGCCCTTGACCGAAGCCATGCCCAGGGGGCGCACCACCAACCCCTATGGCACCACCAAGGCGATGATCGAGCAAATCCTCACCGACCTGTGTGCCGCCGACCCCGCCTGGTCGGTGGCCCTGTTGCGTTATTTCAATCCCATTGGCGCCCATCCCTCCGGCCTGATCGGCGAAAACCCCAAGGGCATCCCCAATAACCTGATGCCCTATATCAGCCAGGTGGCCATTGGCCGCTGCGCTGAGTTGTCGGTGTACGGCGACGACTACCCCACCGTCGACGGCACCGGGGTGCGGGATTACCTCCATGTGGTGGACCTCGCCCGCGGCCATTTGGCGGCCTGCGCCTGGGTGCAGGACAATTGCGGGGCAGAGGCCTGGAACCTGGGCACCGGGGTGGGCTATTCGGTGCTGCAAATGGTGCGCGCCTTTGAGGCCGCCAGCGGCCGCGTCATCCCCTACCGCATCGTCCCCCGCCGCCCCGGGGATGTGGCCGCCTGTTGGGCCGACCCCGACAAGGCCAGCCGCGACCTGGGCTGGCAGGCCCAGCTGGACCTGCCGCAAATGATGGCCGACACCTGGCGCTGGCAGTCGCGCAATCCCGATGGCTATGGAGATGAGTAGACTCGCTGACATTTTGCCGTGTTGTCATTGTGAGTAAGCCTCGGGTAGCGTAGGTCGGGTTAGCGCAGCGTAACCCGACAGGGAGCTGCCTTATGTCCCGGTTCTATTGTAGGAGCCCGGTCCTCCGGGCGAATGGTGGTGATTCGAAGCGAATAGGGCGACTTTCCCACCTCTGTTCGCCCGGAGGAGAGCCTGCCCCACGAGCGGAGCGAGTGCCCTGGGTGCCGGGCTCCAACACCAATCCGATCTGGCCAACATCAAATTGAAACAGGAGCGCGCCGGGTTCGCGGCACAGGCGGAAGCTAACCCTACCCAACCTTGCCGTTTGGCCGTTTTTCCGTGCCTTGAATGTTGGATTGCGCTGGGAATGTCGGATTACGCTGCGCTCAGTGTGGCCCGCGAAGCGCAGTGGCCAAATCCGTACCCGGTCCCCGCCACCCGCCACGCTGTGGGTCCGCAATGGCAAAAGATGAATTAAGGAGCCTATGATCAATTCATCTTTTGTCATTGCGAGCGAAGCGAAGCAATCTCGGAGCCATTTAAATTCAACTAGTTACGAGATTGCTTCGTCGTAGATTGCCGCGCAGACTGCCGCGCTTTGCTCGCAGCTAAAGGCTCGCAGCTAAAGACTCCACGCAATGACAATTAATCAGATATTCCTATGATTGTTAGAAACTGCTTCCTTGTGCTTTTCCTGCTCTGCCTGGCCCTGGTGTTGTACGGTATCTTTCGCCCTGAGCCGCCTCCTGAGCTGTTCAGCCAGTCCGACAAGGTGGGGCATGTGCTGGCTTTTCTGGCTCTTGGGGTCACCGGCAGGGCGTCGTTTCCCGTGCTTTCGCCCTGGTTTTTCTGGCCGCCGTTGCTGGTTGCCGCGCCTGCGCTGGAGTGGTTGCAGCACGCAACCCGCCCCCTGCGGATATTCAGCGTTGAAGATGCGGCGTCAAATCTGGCGGGGGCTGTGCTGGCGATGGGGGTGGCGGCCGCGTGGGGGCTCATCGGTGGCCGTTATTTGCAGCAGCGGAGGTCGGGTTTGGCCGCAGCGCTTCGCGGGCCACCCCCGTAGGAGCTCACTCTGTGAGCGAACGGCGGTGGCACCCAACCCGCTATGGGCACATCGCCCACCCCTGTTCGCCCGGAGACCGGGCTCCTACATCGATCCTCCCAAACCCGGGGCCATCCTGTGGGAGCTCACTCTGTGAGCGAACGATGGTGGCAGCCAGCCGGCTATGGGCACATCGCCCACCCCTGTTCGCCCGGAGACCGGGCTCCTACACCTATGTCGGATTACGCTGTGCTAATCCGACCTACCCCGTCTCCCGTCTCCCGTCCCCCGATTCACAATCACCGCAATGGCGCAAACGACGATATAGGTGGCGGCATTGGCCGGGATTTGCAGGTTGAAGTCGGTGGCGGAGTGGATCATCAGGACGAGGATGCCCATGGCGGCGCCAAAGCCCACCCCGCTGCGGAAGAGGGAGTCGCCCCGCCACAGGGCCCGCAGACCGTGGTAGAGGCAGATCAGTACAAACAGCGCCAGGGGCAGGGTGCCGATAAGGCCAAATTCCACGATAAATTGCAGAAAGTCGTTGTGGGCGTGGTCAAAATCCAGCCTGATGTCCTGCCCCGGGTAGCTGGCAAAGCTGGTGGCAAAGCTGCCCGCGCCAAAGCCGGTCAGGGGCCGCTCGGCAATCATCGGCAGCAGGTAGCGGGCGATGTCGTCCCGGTCTACGTTGCCGCGGCGAATGACTTCCCCGTTTACCACCACGTCCTCCAACTGGGTTTCAACGAGCCGGTTTTTCAGGTTTTCCAGGCCGAAATACTGGCTGATGATCAGCACGTCGATGGCGATCAGGCTGGCCAGAATGAGGCCGTTGCGCAGGCGGTGCTCCTTGTTGGCCAGCACAAAAAGCGCGCCGATGATCAGCAGGGCAGCGACAAAGGCGGTGTTGCCCATCCGCGACTGGCTCATCACCAGGGCGATCACCATGATCACCAGGGCCAGCCGCAGCCGCAGCTTGGCGCTGAGCAGCAGCTCCACCAGGGAGCGCCAGGTGAAGGGTTTGCCATCCCGCAGGGCGAGCATCAGGCCGATGGCGCAGGAAATGGTCAGTTCCAGGTAGCCCGCCAGGTGGTTGCGGTTGACGAAGGTGCCGGTAACCACCCCCCGGTAGTGCTCCTTGGGGCCGGAGAGCAGCCATTCGGTGCCGGAGAGGGTCATAAAGGTGCCGTAAAAGGCCTGCAGGGTGCCGCTGACGGTCAACACCGCCAGCAACAGGATAAGCCGCCGCCGGCTGGCAAAAAGGTTGATCACCAGCCAGAACAGCAGGGCGTAGGCGGTTCCCAGCAGCAGGTAGCGAAAGGTGGCGCCGCCGTCGGCGCTGAGGCCGGCGGCCCATTGCAGGGCAACCCACAGCTGGGTTGCCGCCAGCAGTATCAACAGGGGCAGCGCGGCCCGGATGGCGGTGCTGTGGTGAGGGGTTTTGAGCCGGGAAATTGCCAGGGTGGCCGCCAGCAGGGCGGTGATCACTACAAATAGGCTGCTGGACCACTCCCGGTTGCTGCCAAGGGGCAACGGCAGCCAGCACAGCAGGCACAACACCGCCCAGGTGAGAAAGGTGTGTAGCGGCGATGGCTGCACTGAAGAGTCGCGTCGCGGCACCGGCAGGCCTTGGTGGGTTGGGGGCGACCAATGTTATAGGCATCCTTTAAAAAAGGGTAGCAGGCCCCGCAAAGCGCTTCGCCTCAGGCGCCTACTTCTGGTGGGTCCGCAATGACGGGGGGAGGGTGTCATTGCGA
>CAZWUP010000281.1:0-3996 GCA_964637045.1 uncultured Porticoccaceae bacterium
CGAAAAGCCATCCCGGGGCTTCGACCTTAGATCGCAGTTGGGCTTATTTCAGTGCTATTCATGTCTCCAGATAGTTGTGGGACAGCAATGCTTTGCGAACAAAATAGATACGGAGCGGTCTTCGCGGCACGGGGAGATCGAATTGCAACACAGCGTGCGGCACCTATGCCGCACTAATGGATGCAACAGGAGAACACCATGGACAACCCCCTTCACCTGCACATCGACGGTGTGCTGCAAGCCCAACAGGACCTCTCCCTCAGCAACTGGCCCGCCGAAGTCTACGCCGTCGACGGCCTGGCCCGGGGCACCGCCGACCAGGCGGCACCCCCGCCCCTTGCGGATGACGACGTCCTCGAGCTGGAACTGGCCAACGGGGTGCGCATCCTGGTGGCCGCCGCGGACGCCGGGCTGTACCTCGGCCACGGGGATGCCCGGGGCGGCGCCAGTGGCAACCAACTCCAGGTTGGCCAGCTGCTGCACTTCAGCGCCGTGCGCCCGCCGCCGGGGGCTGCCCGCGACGGCCTGGGGGCCTGGATCCTGCGGGGCCTGCGCATCTACCGCAAGGGGCCGGCGGGGATGACCGCGCTGATCGCCGCCGGCACCTACCAGGACGCCCAGCTGGAGGACCGCCTCGGCCTCTACCACTTCACGGGCCAGGGGCTGGAACTGGCCAAGGTCGACGCGGTGGCGGACTCCCCGGAGCCCAGCCTGATTTTTCTCCACGGCACCGCCTCCTCCACCGCCGGCAGCTTCGGCGACCTGCTGAACAACCCCGGATACCGCCACCAGCTCGAACAACACTATGGCCCCCGGCGCTACGCCTTCGAGCACCGCAGCCTCACCGACGGCCCCATCGCCAATGCCCTGGAGCTGGTCAAGACCCTGCCGGTGGGCGCCCGCCTGCACCTGGTGAGCCACTCCCGGGGGGGCCTGGTGGGGGAGCTACTGGCGCGGGCCAACCGGGTGGACCGGGAGCCCTTCACCGCGGAGGATATCGACCACTTTCTCGCCCACGGCAAACGCAGCGGACGCCCGGGTCACGGCGAGGACGCCGTGCGCCTGGCGGAACTCAACCGGGAACTGGTGAAACGGGCCATTCGGGTGGAGCGCTTTGTGCGGGTGGCCTGCCCGGCGCGGGGCACCACCCTGGCCTCGGGGCGCCTCGACCGCTGGGCCAGCGTGATGCTCAACCTGCTGGGCAAGGGCTTTGACGCCGCCGGCAACCTCCTCCCCGGCGCGGTGCCGGTGGCGGCGGGCTACAGTCTGCTCAAGAATTTTCTCCTGGCGGTGGTCAAGCAGCGCACCGACGCCCGCATTCTTCCCGGGCTGGAGGCCATGATGCCCGACTCCCCCCTGGTGGCCCTGCTCAACAGCCCCGATGTAACCCTGGCCCAACCCCTCCACGTCCTCGCCGGCGACTTCGAGGGGGACGGCCTGCTGCCCTGGCTGGGGGACTGTCTGTCGGAGGTGTTCTACGGCGGCGAGACCGACCTGGTGGTCAACACCCCCTCCATGAGCGGCGGCGCCAGCCGTCTCGGGGGCATCCGCCAGATGGCCCTGCGCGGCCCCCAGGTCACCCACTTCAGCTATTTCCAGCGCAGCGAAAGCGCCCAGGCACTGGTGGCGGCCCTGGGGGGAGACGACGGCCCCTTCGCCTTGCTCGACGGGCCCTCCCGGGTGGAGATCAGCCGCGGCGGCAAGAAAATCAAGGCCCGGGACAATGCCCCCATCGTCTACCTGCTGCCGGGGATCATGGGCAGCCATCTCCAGCACGGCCGCAACCGCATCTGGTTCGACCCCCTCAGCATGTGGCTGGGGAGGATGGCGCGCCTCAAGGTCGGCTCCCGGGACAGCGCGGGCAAGATCAGCACCGACGGCTGGATGGATCGCAACTACGAAAAGCTGGCCCGCTACCTGGCGGACAGCCACGAGGTTCGGCCCTTTGCCTACGACTGGCGGCTGTCCCTCACCGCCGCCGGCGAGCGCCTGGGGGCGGAACTGGATCGGGCCATGGCCGACGCCCGCCAGCGGGGCCAGGCCCTGCGCATCGTCGCCCACTCCATGGGCGGCCTGGTGGCCCGCCTGGCCCTGAAGGACCGCTGGGACCAGTTCAAGGCCATCCCCGGCAGCCGCCTGTTGCAGCTGGGCACCCCCAACCAGGGCTCCCACTCCATCGCCGCGGTGCTGATGGCCAGGGACGACTTTGTCCAGACCATCGAGCGCTGGTTTGACTGGAAGCACGACACCCGGGAGTTCCTCACCATCGTCCGCGACTTCCCCGGGGTACTGGAGCTGCTGCCCTGGCCGGAGGACAACGGCCTGGCCAGCGACGGCGTGGACTATTTCGACCCCGAGCTGTGGCAGCGCTGGTACCAGCAGGACCGGGAGCCCAACAAGGCCAAGTGCTGGGCGCCACCCCTGAAGGGTCCCCTCGCCGATGCCAGGGCGGCCATCACCGCCCTGCGGGGCGCCGGGGTGGACCCGGAGTGCAGCCTCTATGTCACCGGTCGCGCCCCCACCCCCAGCGCGGTGCGCCTGGTGGACGGGGTGGTGGAAATCGGCTGGAGCGACGAGGGGGACGGCCGGGTGCCCTGGCGGACGGGCATCCCCCCGGGGGTTCCGGTGTGGTACACGGATGCCGCCCACGGCGACCTGGCCAACCACGACAAGGCCTTCGCCGCCTACCGCCAGCTGCTCGAAACCGGGGACAGCCGGGACCCGTCCCTGACCCGCACCCCGCCCCTCAGCCGGGGCCTCAGCCTGCCCCTGTTCCGCCCCCGGGGGCTGGCGGGCAACGGCCTCTACCCCAGTGTCGACGAAGTTCTGGCCGCCGCCACCGGCGGCAGCCGCCCGCCAGTCGGCCGCGGCGGGGCGGCGCCAACCCCGGCGACCATCGAGGTCATTCACGGCAGCCTGGCCAGTGCCGAACCGCCGGTGCTGATCGGCGCCTACGCCCACGACGGCTTGCGCGGCAGCGCGGCCTTCGTCGACGGCCTGCTGGGGGGCCAACTCACCCGCACCCACCAGCTGGGCCGCTACCCCATGCAGCCCGACGACGCCCTGGTGTTTCGCAACCCCAGCCCCGGGGCCAAGCCCGGGGGCGCCATCGTGGTGGGCCTCGGTGCCCTCGGTGAACTGCTCCCCGGCACCCTCACCCAGGCCCTCACCAACGGTCTGCTGGAGTATGTCCGCAGCTGTGAGCAGCGGCCCGCGGATCAGCGCGGCGACACCCACCAGCTGGCGGTGGCGACCCTGCTGGTGGGCACCGGCTTTACCGGCCTCAGCCTGGAGGTTGGGGTGCGCTGTCTGCTGGATGCCCTGCGCCGCGCCAACGAGGCCCTGGCCAAAACCGGCGCCGCCAGCCGTATCGCCCACCTCAGCCTGTACGAGGAGACCGAGGAGCGGGCAGTGGCCGCGGTGCAGGCAGTGCGCGACCTGGTGGCGGACCCCCGCTTCGCCGCCAGCGCCCGCTGCGACGGCCGCCTGCGCTCCGGTGCCGGCGGCTATCGCGGGCGCTGCATCGCCAGCGGCGGCCAGCACGGCACCTACCGGATGCATATCGTCGAGGGGGACGAGGGGGGCCTGTGCTTCACCGTGATCGGCGACCGGGCCCGCAACGAAGTGGCCCTCGAGGCAAACCAGCGCCAGGCGGTGGACGGCCTGCTGGCCTCCGTCACCAGAGCCACCCAGGACCAACCGGGGCTGTCGCGGGCCCTGTTCGAGCTGCTGGTGCCCAACGCCATGAAGGAGACCATTGCCGAGGTGCGCACCCTGATGATGTCCGTCGACCGCCGCGCCGGAGCCTACCCCTGGGAGCTGATGCGGGACAGCGACAGCGGCGACGAGGACCCCCTGGCCACCCGCATCGAACTGGTGCGCCAGCTGGCCTCCAGCCACGGCCGGGGCCGGGTGCCCACGGTGACCGAGCCCCGGGTCTTTATCGTCGGCGACACCGAATCCGGCATGGCCCCCCTGCCCGGCGCCGTGGCGGAG
>CAZWUP010000282.1:0-3962 GCA_964637045.1 uncultured Porticoccaceae bacterium
CCTGGCCCGGGCGCCGGTGATCCTGATCCTGGATATTCCCCTCGCCTCGGTGGTGGTTTTCGAAGTCCTGGTGACGATGGCCGCCATCTTTCACCACGCCAATGTGCGCCTGCCGCCGACCCTTGAAGCCACCCTCTCCAGAGTGATCATCACCCCTCAGCTCCACTGGGTACACCACCGCGCCCGGCGACGGGACACCGACAGCAATTACGGAACCCTGCTCAGTGGCTGGGACCTGCTGTTCGCCAGCCGCTCGGCCACCCGGCGCACCCCGGACATGGTGATCGGCGTGGCAGGGCAGGTGGAAAACCGGATCCCCCGGTTGCTGCTGTTGCCCTTTGCCAAAACCCCCTGAGCCGGGGCCGGCTATCATCATGTTCAGCACTATCTGGTATTCTGAGAGTCCAACCACAGGATGCACAACCTTGGGGGAGTAGCGATCGATGGAAACCTATCAAGGCATTATCGCCACCCTGGCGCTGACCATGGGGGTGGGCTGGGCCAGTGGCATCAACCTCTACGCCGCCCTCTGCGTGCTGGGTATTGCCGGGGCCACCGGCAACCTGGTGCTGCCGGAGCAGCTGGCGGTCCTGCAGGACCCCATGGTGATCGGCGCCGCCGGGCTGATGTACTTTGTCGAGTTCTTCGCCGACAAGACCCCGGGGGTGGACTCCGGCTGGGATGCCATTCACACCTTTATCCGGATTCCCGCCGGCGCCCTGCTGGCGGCGGGTGCCGTCGGCGATGTCACCCCGGTGCTGGAGGTGACGGCGGGAATCCTTGGCGGCACCATGGCCGGGGCCAGCCACCTCACCAAGAGCTCCACCCGGCTGCTGATCAACACCTCTCCCGAGCCCTTCAGCAATTGGGGGGCCTCCATCGCCGAGGATGTGCTGGTGCTGGCGGGGCTGTGGACCATGCTCAACCACCCCCTGGTGTTCCTGCTGTTGATGGTGGTCTTTATCGCCCTGGTGATCTGGCTGCTGCCGAAAATCTGGCGCACCCTGAAGATGATTCTGTGCAAGCTGGGCATCTGGCTGGGGCTGGTGAAGGAGCCCCCCGGCGCTCCCCAGGTCCCACCGCCGCCACCCCCTGAGCCGGCGCCCAAGCAGCTCGAGAGCCGGTGATGGACGGCGCCCAGAGCCCAGCCGCGCAGATTCGCCTGGCGGCCATGAACGCCCTGGCCCGCCGCGAGCACTCCCGGAGCGAGCTGGAGCAAAAGCTCAGCGGCAGGTTCGCCGATTGCCGCGGCCTCATCGCCCGGGAGCTGGACGCGCTCGCCGAGCAGGGGTTGCAGTCGGACCAGCGCTTTGTGGAGATGCTGTGCACTTCCCGGGTCGGCCGCGGCCACGGCAGGTTGCGGATTGCCAGCGAACTGCGCCACAAGGGGATTACCCCGGAGCAGGCGGCAGCGGCCCTGGACGCCCTTTCGGTGGACTGGTTTGAGCTGGCGGCGGAGGTGGCCCGACGGCGCTTTGGCGAGACACCGGCAGCGGACTATCGCGACCGGGGCAAGCGGGTGCGATATCTTCAGTACCGGGGTTTTACCCAGGACCAGATCCGTCACGCCCTGGGGGATTGATGTCGGTCAGCTGGGCAAGGTTTTTCATTCGTCAGGGGGATCAATCGCTGATTTGCCCTGTCTCAGCCAACACTCCCACAGGTTTCAGGTAGGTTATGAACGCAAAATTGGCATCCTGGTTGTTGATGATGTCCTGCACCACAGTGGCGGTGGCGGAGACCCCGTCGTCCACCGAGCCCGCGGAGGAGGGGGATGCGGTGAACACCGAGGACTGGGGAATCCGCAACGGCTGCATCAACAACATGCTGATCAAGAGGGTGAGTTTCGACTCCAACACCTCGGGGATGATCGAGCTGAGCGGCGGCCGCAAGGTGCAGGTCACCCTGCGCAACAACTGCTCCGGCATCCGCAACGAGGGCTATGTCCACAAGCCCATCAACCACAGGTTTTGCGAAGGGGACATGCTGCGGGTAATCCGCTTTGGCAACATCTGCATCGTCGACAAGCTGGAACCCGTGGTGACCACTGCCGACGGCTCGGCGCAGGGAGATCAGTAGAGGTTGCGCCCCGCCACCTGGCCATCGACGTCCCTTCCCAGTGGGGCTTTTGGCGTTCAGCCCGGGTTTGTTGTGGTGCTGGCGCTTTGGCTGCTTCCCATGTTGGCTTTCGGCCTGGAGCTGCGGGGAACCTGGCAGCAGGGCGCCCTGCTGCTGGGGACGGTACCCCCTGGCCACCGGGTGGTGCTGGAGGGCAGGGAGGTGGAGGTCTCCCCGGAGGGCCACTTCGTGATCGCCCTGGGCCGGGATGCCCCAGCCCAGGTCACCCTGAAGACCGGCGTGGGGGATGCCCTGGCCAGCCACAACTACACCGTGGCCAGGCGCAGCTATGATATTCAGCGCATCGAAGGGGTGCCCCAGGAGACCGTCACCCCGCCGCCGGAGGTGATGGCGCGGATTCAGCGCGAGGCCCGGCTGGTGGCCAGTGCCCGCGCCGCCAGTGCCCCCCGGCTGGACTATCTGGCGGGGTTTGCCAGGCCCCTGGCGGGACCCGTCGCCGGGGTCTACGGCAGCCAGCGCGTCTACAACGGTGTGCCCAGGAGCCCCCATTACGGCCTGGATATCGCCGCGCCCACCGGCACGCCGGTGATGGCACCCGCCCCCGGTATCGTAAAACTGGTGCAGCGGGATCTGTATTTTTCCGGCGGCACCCTGATTGTCGATCACGGCTACGGGGTGTTTTCCACCTTCATCCACCTCAGCGATATCCTGGTGGGGGAGGGGGACGCCGTGGCGGCTGGGGACCCCATCGCCAGAGTGGGTGCCACGGGTCGGGCTACCGGCCCCCACCTGGACTGGCGCATCAACTGGTACGATGTCCGGGTCGACCCGGCCCTGGTGCTGGAGCATTTTCCCGCCGGCGCGCCGCAACCCCCTCGGTGATCTCCAGCCACAGGTCGTGGAGTTGGCGGGCAGTTTCTTTTAAAATGTCCAACTCTTTACCAATCGGCTCCTGTCATGGATAAGCAACTGCTCAGCATTCTGGTCTGCCCGGTCACCAAGGCGCCCCTTGAATACAATAGGGACGCCCAGGAATTGGTGTGCCGCGCCAGCGGCCTGGCCTACCCCATCCGCGACGGCATCCCGGTGATGCTCGAGTCGGAGGCCAGGCAGTTGACGGTGGATGAGAAGCTGGATCGCGGCAACCGCGGTGCGGGTGTCTGACGGGCAATCACAGGAACGAACAATGGCTGAACAAACACTTTTTACCCGTATCCTCGCCGGTGAGATTCCCGCGCGGATTCTGTACCGGGACGAGCACTGCTTCGCGATCCGGGATATCAACCCCAAGGCGCCCACCCACCTGTTGCTGATTCCAGTAAAGCCCATTCCCCGCCTGGTGGACGCCGCGGCGGAGGACCAGGCCCTGCTGGGGCACCTGCTGCTGACCGCCGGCAAGATCGCCACCGCGGCGGGAATCGGCGATGCCTGCCGGATCATCATCAACAACGGTGAAGGGGGCGGCCAGACCGTGTTCCACCTTCACCTGCATATCCTCGGCAATGTCGAAATGACCGAGGATTCCCTGGGTTTTTGACTTCCCCCACCCGGATACCACCGCCCGTCCCAGGCCGCGCGGCAACAGGACTTTAGTGAATGAAAAGCGCACAAATCCGTCAGGCATTTCTCGATTTTTTTGCCGCCAAGGGTCACACCATAGTGCCCAGCAGCAGCCTGGTGCCGGGCAATGATCCCACCCTGCTGTTCACCAATGCGGGGATGGTACAGTTCAAGGAGACCTTTCTCGGCGACGAACACCGGGACTACACCCGCGCCGCGTCGTCCCAGCGCTGTGTGCGCGCCGGGGGCAAGCACAACGACCTCGAGAACGTCGGCTATACCGCCCGCCACCACACCTTTTTTGAGATGCTCGGCAATTTCAG
>CAZWUP010000283.1:0-3926 GCA_964637045.1 uncultured Porticoccaceae bacterium
CGTCTGGATCCGCTTGCCCGGCCAGCAGCACGGCCAGCCGGATCACGTAGCAGTTGACAGGCCTTTTCCCGGCGCCGGGCAATCGGACCTTTTTGGTGTAGCGAGTCACCCCCTTCTCGTTGTCCGTCTCCAGGGCGCCAGCATCGAGCAGCACCCGCGCTACCCGCTTGGTGTCGAAGCCCTTGGTCATATCCTTGAAGCCGTCCGGGGTCAGGTAGAACACCGCCTCGGTAGTGTCTCCCAGCATGGAGTCCGATTCTTCCACCGTACGCCGGAACCCCCACCGTTCCATGGTGCGCGGCGTGTGCTCATCCACCCGGGCATCGTCGGCCTCCCAGCGGGTGAAGCGGGATTCACCGTACTTGGTGAGTGCCAGCCGCACATGGGCAAGAGCCTGGGTATCCTCAAGGCTGCCAGCACCGCCCCGGAAGCCGAGCCAGGCCCGGAAGCATTCGCCCGCGGCTTGTGCGGCCCAGCCCAGGGGCCAGCCGGTGAGCCCCAACATAGTGGCGTACTCGCCCGCAGCGGCCACCAGGGCAAACTTGTCGGCGGCGCGGTGCGCTTGCCCGCTGGCGTCTTTTCCCAGGTGAGCGGCCTTGAAGTGCTCCACGGTGGTGCCGATATGCGCGGCAATGTCGCTGGTATCGGCTTTGCGGGTCAGCGCTTCCAGAAAGCGCACCAACACCGCCCCGTGGTAGCGGCCCGCCTGGTCGAGCAGGTGAGCGGACAGGTCAGCCCCTCCGGCAAAGCCCCTGGCGTCTTGGTAGATGCCCAATCGCGCCTGATCGGTGCTGTTGGTGTGGAGACTGGCGGGGACGGTTAGCAAGCGGATCTCCATCCCGGCTTGGGGTTTCTTGTTGGCCTCGGCCATGTGGTCCATCAGTGTCTTTTCACCGCTGGATAAGAACACCAGGCGCCAGCGGTGGCTGCTACCTCGGCTGCCGCCGGTTTCGGTGGCGCGGGACTTGCCTTCGCCGTTGCCGAGCATGTAGACGGTTTCCCCGACAATGCGGGGCTCAATCTGGCCGATCTCATCCAGTACCAGCAGACAGTCCGAGTGAGCGGCGGCAGTGGCCTCCAGGGCGTTGTCTGTCGCCCGCCAGGTGCGTGGGTAGTGCTCAGGGTGACCGTACACTGAGGCCGCCACCTTCAGCAGCGTGGACTTGCCCAGGCTGGAATCTCCCACGAAGTGGAAACCGCAGGTCTCAGAGCCCCGCAGGTTGAGCAGCGGCCCGGCAAAGGCAGCGGATACCGCGAAGGTGAGCAGCGCATTGCCGATACAGTGGGCGGCCACATGCTCACGCCATTGTTCGGCGGTGCCGGTCTGATCCATCTTGCACAGTGGTGGCGCGTCGCTGTAGTAGTGCAAAGGCTCTGGCGGGGCGCCCAGCTCCAGGCCCGGCAGCAGGAAGGCGCCGCCATGCCACCCCATCCGCTCCACCAGCCGCACCCGCTGGCGGGTGTCCGTGCTGCCCAGGTATTCGCGCAACTGGTTCCGAGCATCGCGATACGGCGACAGGCAATAGCCCCGGTCCAGCAGGCCGCGCACCACTTCCGCACCGCCCTCGGTGGCGAACAGGGCCGATGGGATATTCCACTCTTTGCGCTGCCCGTCGAAGTCGTCAAAGGCCACCAGCAGTCCCCAGCTGCGTCCGTCCGCATTGCGTGAGCGGGCCAGCACGTCGAGGCGACCACCCACCCGGCGCCAGCTCTCGCGCTTGGCATCGAAGGCGAACAGCCCGGCATCGGTGGTCTTGAAACGCTCTTGGGGGGTGCTCTCAGCGGCGGCGGGGGGCGCCAAAGGCGGGGCGGCGGGCGGCTCTCTTCCCTTGAGCGGGTAGGCCACCAGTAGCCCCTGGTCGCGCAGCAGGCTCAGGTGATCGGCAGTCCACCCACAGGCGGCGGCATCGGCGGCGTCTGCCTTGTCCGGCCAGGTGCTGCCATCCTTTGGGCCTGAGGCCAGGGCGGCGGTGCCGTTTTCCGTGGTGGGTGTATATTTATCCAGTAGTGTCACATCGAGCACGGCGAAGGTTGCCACCTCCGCCCGTACCAGCGCCTTGGCCAGCTCGGGCACACTGTCGCGGCCCGGCGCGTCATTGTCCGGCCAGTACCACACCACCCGCCCCGCCAGGGGTGCAAAGTCCGCCTTGTTGATCGCCTTGGAGCCGGAAGGCCACGCCATCGCCACGGCGTCGGGAAACAGCACCCGGGCGGCGTCGGTGGCTTTCTCGCCCTCGCACAGCAGCACCGGCACCGTGGCGGCGGTGGTGGCGAGGTGGTCGAGGCCGTACAGCGGGCGGTTGCCGGTGGGTTGCTTCCAGGTCCAGGCGGTTTTGCCCGTGCTGTCTTGGCCGAAGCTCAGCGGGCGATATTCTTTGCCCCGGGTGTCGCCCTTTTCCGTGTCGAAGCGCAGCACCTTGAACAGTAGCTTGCCTGCCCCGTCGCGATACTCCCAGCAGCGGCTGGGTTCCCCGAGCGCGGGGTGACGGCGCGGACAGCCCGCCAAGGCGTGGTCTGGCACCGGCATGATGGGGCGCCACCCCGTGCCGGACTTCGCTGGCGGCGGCGTGGGCCTTTTGGCCGACGTGCTGGAGCCTTGGGCCACCGGGTCATCCGCAAGGCCGAGAAAGTGGCTCAGGCGCTTGCAGGCTTCCAGCTGGCTAACCCCCTCCAGATAGGCGACCAGCGATATCAAATCACCACCCCGGTCATCCGTGGCCGCTTCCAGCCACACCCCTCGGTCACGGTTGATGGTGAAAGAGCCGGGCTTTTGATCGTTGCGGGTCGGATTGATGGGGATATATTCCCTGCCCTGGTACTTGCCATTGGGGAGCCAGTGGGCTAGCACCTCATCAATCCGGCTCAGGGCATAATCCGCCACTTTTTTGAAGTCGATCTTATCCATGATCCACCTCGCCTTGTTTTAACCCCGGCCCCCGTGGCTGAGCCGCCAGGGTGCGGGGAGGTCGCCAGCCGCAGCGGCAGAGCCAGCGATAAACGACCACCGGAGCGCTCGACTGATTGGCGAACAGGTAGCGAACGTCACCCCCAGGCAAGCGCAGCCGCTTCAGTGCAGTTACTTTGATGCTCTTGGGCAGTGCTCGCCACGCTGCCTCAGAAAGCGTCACGGGGCCGGTAGCAGCCAGCTCTACCATGGTCTGTTGTGCCTGAAAGCGGGGGGAGTGTTTATTGTGGCGGCGCGGCGGTTGTAGCTCTCGGATCGCCGTGGTGAGGTGCTCGAAGGATGACGGGGACTTGTTCATCAGGCGACCTCCGATGGCGGTGAAAGATCCCCCTCAATGCGCCAGCCCCAGGAGCGCAGCCGCCGGTAACAGGCGGCAAGGTTGCGCGGGTTGGGGTCAATGCTGTAGCGCACACAGGGAGTGGGCTTTTGCCGGTACCCTGGCACGGTCTCCCACTGGCGCTTGATGCTGATGTAGTGATCGTTTGCCAGTTCGCTGATGGTGCTGTTAAGCGCGTGATCGTGGAGCCAGGCTTCAGCCTGGAAGCGGTTAAAGGTTTCGCCACAGCACAAGCGGTGCAGCACCCGGCCAATCTTGATCGGGTCGTCTGGCGGTACCAACTCACGGAAGGTTTGAAAGGTGATCATGCGTCACCCCCCTCGAAGTCCAGCCGAAAGATTGCGTCCGTAATGCGTACCCGCTGGTGCTGGAGCTTGGCCACAAGATCCGGTTCGGTGGCGAGGTCGGCGCAGCGGGAGGGGTAGCAGGTTGTTGTATGGGGGATGGGCTCCCGGCAGGTCACCCGCTCGGCGGCTTGCTTGTCGCCACTGTTGGCACGGCAGATCAGCTCCCAGGCCTCGGCCTCGCTGTCGGCCACCACCGTGACCACTTGCAAATGGGATATTGCGCCGATGATCCGCCACAGCTTTGTGGCGCCGGGTTCGCGTGGTGTATCATGCTTGT
>CAZWUP010000284.1:0-3916 GCA_964637045.1 uncultured Porticoccaceae bacterium
GAAACCTCTGCCCTCGACCCCAAAGTGTCGCCCCAATTTCCGACTTGTGAGTAATCTGTGGCACAGCAATGATGGCAACTGCAGGTTCCAGCGCCAGGGCGTTGCGGTGATGGGGCCTCGGATGGGGCGCCGCCATCGCTTTTTTGCTCCCGGTTTTGCCGGCTCGCAGGGCGGTGAGGTGGGTTACAAAAATTCCCCGGGAGCGCTATCCTTGGTGCTGTCCGCGGCTTGTGGTAACGCCGCACCCCCAAACCGATAACAGCGGATTTGACAGATGAAAGATATGGTTACAGAGGCAGAGACCAGCTGCCCCTTTGCGTTCAATTTTGATCCCGCCACCTTCAAGGTTGGCGATATCGTCAGCTATCAGGTGCCGGAGGCCTTCGGTGAAATGCCCTTTGTGGGGGAGTTGGTGGAGGTGGCCGACGACCATGTGATCCTGCGCCATTACGGTATGCCCGGTGGCGATGCCAAGTGTATGCGGGGCACCAGGGAGAGCCGCCCGGTGGTGAGCAAGAGCGAGGCTCTGGAGTAACCCCGTCGCCGGCGGAAAAGCCCTGCCGAAAAACCGTACCTTTCGCCGCCGTCAGCGGGCGGAGAGCTGGTCCGACTCCGCGGCCGCTGGCGGGCTGGGGATGCCGCTGTCGATGGCATCCATGGTCACTTCCGGTTTGCCGATGCCGGTCTCGAGTTCGGTGTGGGCAACCTGCTCTATCTCCTGGCGCATCTGTGCGGCCATATGGGCCAATTCGGCCTCGATGATCTTTTTCGCCACGGCGTCCCCCTCAGCAGCCAGCAGGGGCGCGGAGAAACTCAGGGCAACACTGACAACAATGGCTGACAACACGTTATAGTTATTCATAATTTTACCTGTCGTTTTTATCTTTCCATGGATTTGGCGTCGCAGTAAGAGTCGGCCTTTATTGTGGAAACGGCAAATTTGTCGGGACGAGTGGGGTGTTTTCTCCGACAATCCGTCGGGCTAGCTTCCCTTCCGCCGCTCCTGAAGTATTTTCAACAAATGGATCACCACGTGGACAACAACCGCGACGATAAAAAGCAGCGCCAGCGGGACAGCAACCGCGACGCCTGGAGTCCTTGGCTGGCGGCACTGGATGCCGCGCGCCAGCAGAGCCGGGCCATGGGTGGCGAGGAGAAGCTCGCCACCCTGATGGAAGGGCGGGGCAAGCTAAACGCCCGCCAGCGCATCGAAGCACTGTTCGACCCCGGCACCTTTGTGGAAATCGGCGCCCTGGTGGGCAACAAGGCCGGGCTTCCGGCGGATGCCTTTGTCTGTGGCTCAGGGCGAATCCAGGGCCGGCCGGTATTGGCGGGTGCCGAGGACTTCACCATCCAGGCGGGATCCTGTGGCACCGGCGGCGGCTACAAGCGCCACCGCCTGGCGGAGCTCGCCCTCCAGGAGGGCCTCCCCCTGGTGTGGATGCTGGAGGGGGCCGGGGCGCGGATGGAGGTTCGCACCGGGGCCCCGGCGCGAACCCCCATTGACCTCGCCGCGATGGCCGATGCCAAGGGTGAGGTGCCGGTGGTCTGCCTGATCCTCGGGGTGTCCGCCGGGCACGGTGCCCTGGCGGCACCGCTGTCGGATTTTGTGGTGATGACCGAGGCCGCCTGCATGTTCACCGGCGGCCCGCCCCTGGTGCGGGCGGCCACCGGCGAGCAGGTCAGCAGGGAGGAATTGGGCGGCCCCGGTGTCTGCATCGAGGCGGGCAGTGTCCACAACCTGGTGGCCAGCGACGCCGAGGCCATCGCCCTGGCCCGCCACTACCTGAGTTACTTTCCCGCCAATCGCCATGTGCAGGCGCCGCGGGGCAGCGGCGACAGTACCCCGCGGCTGGTGCCCGAGTTGCTGGAGATTATTCCGCCGGATGCCCGCAAGCCCTACGATGTGAGGGAGGTGATTCGCGCCCTGGTGGATGAGGGTCGGTGGCTGGAGGTGCAGCCAGGCTACGGCAGGTCGCTGGTCACCGCCCTGGCCCACCTCGGCGGTCGCGCCGTGGCCTTTGTCGCCAACAACCCCGCCCATCGCGCCGGTGCCCTGGATGCCGCTGGCGCCATCAAGGCGGCGGACTTTATCGACACCGCCGGTCGTTTTGGGCTGCCGGTGATTTACCTGCTGGACAACCCCGGGGTGATGGCCGGCACCCGTTCGGAGCGGGAGGGCGTGCTCAAATGGGGTGGCAAGATGTTTCTCGCCGGGCGGCGCCTGAAGACCCCAAAAATCAGTGTGCTGATGCGCAAGGGCTTCGGCTTCGGCCTGGTGACCATGGCCCATATGCCCCACGATAACCAAACCCTCAACCTGGCCCTGCCCAGCGCCAATATTGCCACCATGCCCGCCCAGAGCGGTGGCGCTTCCGCCAAGCTGGACGATGCCACCCGGGGCAAGATCGAACAGGCCCAGCGCGGTGGCCCCTACGGGCTGGCGGACCGCCTTGGCGTGGATGATGTGGTGGCTCCCCAGGAATTGCGCAACGCCCTGATCAACGGGCTGGCCCTGACGGAGATGCGGCCGGGGGGCTGAGGGCCCGCTCAATTTGCGCAACCCCTGATTGCACAGCAGTCGGCAACTTGGCCGACAGGCAGGGTGCGGGGCTATAAGCTGGACGCTTCGGCTGGGCTGCGGATGGCAGGGCGCAGATCCTGCCCACGCCCGGCTCTTTCAAGCGCCAGCGCAACTGTCCTGCGATGTGGGGAAGTGCTCAGTGGTTACCCGCCAGCTTCGCCCCAGTCGCCGCCGACACATTGACCGAGCAGCGCCAGCACCCGGTCTTTTCCCAACCGTTCCAGGGTGGCGATATTGCGTTCGGGAATACCTTCAACATCGGGATAGTTGGCGATGGCCCGGGCCAGGCTGGCCTCGCGGATAAGGTGCAGCATCGGGTGTGGGGATCTGTTGGTGTAGTTTGCGACGTCCTCGTCGGCGCTGTGGGAAAACTGGTACTGGGGGTGAAAACTGGCAATCTGGTAGGCCCCCTTCAGGCCCAGCTGGGTGAGCAGGCGATTGGCCCAGGGCAGAAACCTGTGGTAACTGAAAAAGTCCGTCAGCACCCAGGGGTGAATCAGCAGAGTGGTTTCGATGGCGGGGCGGTCGCCGAGCAGCATCAGCTCCCCCTCAAGGTCGGCAATCAGCTGTTCCTCCGTGGTGGCTGCCGAAACCTGAAACCTGATCCGGTCTTTTACCAGTTCCCGCTTGGCAAAGGGGCACAGGTTGAGCCCCACCACCAGGGTTTCCACCCACAGCTTGGTCTGGGCCGCAGCCAGCTCGGCGGCGAGGGCGGCCATCAGCGGGCGGTCAGCAGGTAGACCTGCTCGCTCATGGCGGCAATGCCCCGGCTGCGCCAGCGCTCTTCCTCCGCCCCCTGCAACAGATCGTGGCTGAACACGTTGTCGATGGCAAAGTGGCTGCCGTACAGGCTGCGCACCTCCTGTTCGCTCACCGCAAAGGGTGGCCCGGCCATGGCCCCCTGGTCATAATCCAGGGTCACCAGCAGCATGGGGGTGGCCGGAGGCAGGATGGCGCACAGGTGCTCCGCGTAACGGCCGCGCAACTCCGGCGGCAGGGCGATCAGGGAGGCCCGGTCGTAGACCGCGCCGATCCCCGCCAGGTGCGCGCAAGTGAGATCGAAAAAATCCCCACACAGCAGCTGGATGCCGCCGTGCTCATAGATATCAAAGGCGCCCTGACGTCCCCGCTGCGGGGGCAGGGCGTTGTCGGCGAAAAAGGCCGCTACCGCCAGCGCGCTGATCTCCACCCCCAGCACGGGATGGCCCTCCCCCCGCAGCCACAGCATGTCCTGGCTCTTGCCACACAGGGGGACAAAGACGGGCGCCTCAGGGGCGATGGGGACCCGGTACCAAAAGCGGGTCAAATGGGGGTTGAAGCTGTGCTAGTGAA
>CAZWUP010000285.1:0-3845 GCA_964637045.1 uncultured Porticoccaceae bacterium
CGCCCGCCTGGCCCATCCAGCCCCGACGCCTCCCCCGGGACGGCAAAATCCTTTGCCGGATCGCCGCGCTTCGGTTTACAGTAGCCCCACACCAATTATTACAGGCACTTCACCATGGCCCTTGCCAAATTCCTTGTCGACGAAATCAGCATCCTGGCGCTGTTCAACCCCGCCTCCACCCTGGAGGGCATCAAGGTTCACCACGATGCCGACCCGGACGCCATAGCCGCTGCGCGGCGCCTCCACGACAAGGGGTTGACCTCGCTGCCGGACGGCGGCTACCTCACCGCCCTGGGCCAGGAGGCGGTGCGCCACCTGGACAGCCTGGTCACCATCCTCGACGCCCAGCCGTGACCGGCGAACCCTGTGCCAGCTCCGCGCCGGCGGGAGGCCGCCACTGGCCGGCCGTCTCCGCCCAGCTCCCTATCCCTTTGCCCACACCAGCTGTAAGGAACTCCAGATGTTAAAACGATCAACCGACGCCATCGCCAAATGGAAGGGTTTTGACAACGCCATCGACCGCTGGCTGGATGAGCGCCATCAACTGATCGTCAAGCTCAGCGAATTCGCCAGTGACCGGGACCTGTCGGGAAACGGCAGTCCCGCCCGGATCCAGGATTTTCTCTCCCTGCTGATCGACTATGTATCCGCCGGCCACTTCGAGTTCTACCAGCGCCTGCTGGAGGAAGGGACGGAATTTGAAGACACCGCCGCCGTCGCCGCGGCGGAGAAACTCCTCAAGACCATCGACCAGAGCACCCAGAGCGCCCTGGACTTCGATGAAAAGTACGACGCCGCGGCGCCGCTCAACAGTTTTGCCGATGACCTGTCGGAGCTTGCCGAAGGCCTGGTCCAGCGCTTTGCCGCCGAGGATCAGATGATCAGCACCCTGCACCGCGCCCACCTGGCGCAAAACGGCGGCTGATCCGGCACCCTGCCCCACTCAGGCCAGGGCCGCCACCACCCGCCGCCGCAGCTCGGGAACGACGTCCTCCTCAAACCAGGGGTTCCTCTTCAGCCACAGCTGATTGCGGGGCGACGGGTGGACCAGGGGAAAATAGGGGGCAGGCACGGCCGCGGCATTGCTAACCGTCTCGGTGACCGTGGTAAACAAATCCCCAAGGTAGTAGCGCTGGGCGTACTGGCCGATCAGCAGGGTGAGGGCGATGTTGTCAAGGCGGGACATTATTGGCCGATGCCAGTGGGGGGCGCACTCCCCCCGGGGCGGCAGGTCGCCGGATTTTCCCCTGCCGGGATAGCAAAAACCCATGGGCACAATGGCGATTTTGTCCGGGTCGTAGAAGGTGTCCCGGTCAATACCCAGCCACAGCCGCAGGCGGTCGCCACTGGGGTCATTCCAGGGAATGCCGGTGGCGTGAACCCGGGTTCCCGGGGCCTGGCCGACGATGAGTATTGTCGCCGCGGCGCCGGCCCTGACCACGGGGTTTGGACCCAGGGGCAAGTCAGCACACAGATTGCAGTTGCGGATTTCCGCCAGCAGGTCAGCGAGGGGAATGGTCTCGGTCATGGCGATATCATGGCCCGAACCCCGTGACCGCCGCAACCGCGGTGGCGCGCAGCGCAACGGCGGGGCGTGCCCCCCCTGGCTGCGCCGCTTTTCATTTGGCGATGTCGGCCGCGGTTGTTAAACTTGCCGTCCTTCCCGGCGACCCCATTCGCCCCAGCAATTGCTACAGGAAACCATATGTCAGGTGCCAAGGGTATTCAGGAACTCCTGGGTCAGGATGACTTTATTCACCGCCACATCGGCCCCGACCAGGAGCAAATTCGCGCCATGCTCGCGGAACTGGGCATCGGGTCACTGGCTGAGCTGGTGGCCAAGGTCACCCCTGGCAGCATTCTCAAGGGGGACACCCTGGATCTCGCCCCCCCCATGGCCGAGCAGCAGGCCCTGGAGGCCCTCAGGGCCATCGCCAGCGAGAACCGGCTGAACACCTCGCTGATCGGCATGGGCTACCACCCCACCCTTACCCCCAAGGTGATCCTGCGCAATGTGCTGGAAAACCCCGGCTGGTACACCGCCTATACCCCCTATCAGCCGGAAATCGCCCAGGGCCGCCTGGAGGGCCTGCTCAATTTCCAGCAGATGATCTGCGACCTCACCGGGATGGAGATGGCCAATGCCTCCATGCTCGACGAGGGTACCGCGGCGGCGGAGGCCATGGCCATGGCCAGGCGCCAGCAGCGCAAAAACACCAGCAACCTGTTTTTTGTCCACCAGGACTGCCACCCCCAGACCCTGGCGGTGGTGCGTACCCGTGCCGAGCACTATGGCTTCGACATCCTTGTCGGCGGCGCTGGCGAACTGGCCAACCACCGGGTCTTCGGCGGCTTGCTACAGTACCCCGGCTCCACCGGTGACATCGCCGATATCGCCGCCGCCATCCACCAGCTCCACAGCATGGACGCCCTGGCGGTGATCGCCGCCGACCTCCTCAGCCTGGTGTTGCTGAAGGCCCCCGGCGCCCTGGGGGCGGATATCGTGATCGGCAGCAACCAGCGCTTCGGGGTGCCCATGGGCTTTGGCGGCCCCCACGCCGGCTTCTTCGCCTTTCGCGACGACTACAAGCGCTCCGCCCCGGGGCGCATCATCGGCGTGTCCGTGGACAGCAGGGGCAAGACCGCCCTGCGCATGGCCATGCAGACCCGGGAGCAGCACATCCGCCGGGAGAAGGCCAACTCCAATATCTGTACCTCCCAGGTGCTGCTGGCCCTGATCAGCGCCTTTTATGCCATCTACCACGGCCCCAAGGGTCTGGAGAAAATCGCCCGCCGGGTGCATGTGCTGACCAACAACCTCGGCGCCGGACTGCAAGCCGCGGGCTATGCCCTGCGCCACGACTCCTGGTTCGACACCCTCAGCGTCGACACCGGCCCGCGCACCGCTGAGCTCTACGGCCTGGCCCTGGCGGCGGGGATCAACCTGAGAACCGTCGACGATGCGACCCTGGGCATCAGCCTCAATGAAACCAGCACCCCGGAACTGGTCAACCAGTTGCTGGCCATCTTCGGCGGCGAGCCGGTGGACTGCGACGCCGCCGCAGCCTCGGGCATTCCCGCCGCCTACCGCCGGGACACGGACTTCCTCAGCCACCCGGTGTTCAACACCCACCACAGCGAAACCGAGATGCTGCGCTATCTCAAACAGCTGGAAGCCAGGGACATCGCCCTCAACCACAGCATGATCCCACTGGGCTCCTGCACCATGAAGCTCAATGCCACCGCGGAGATGATTCCCATCACCTGGCCGGAGTTTGCCAACCTGCACCCCTTCGCCCCCGCCGACCAGGCCCGGGGGTATCACCAGCTGTTTGCCGAGTTGCAGGCCATGCTTGCCGCCTGCACCGGCTACGATGCCATTTCCCTGCAACCCAACGCCGGCTCCCAGGGGGAGTACGCGGGCCTGGTGGCCATCAAGAAGTACCACCAGTCCCGGGGGGACGGCCACCGGGACATCTGCCTGATTCCCTCCTCCGCCCACGGCACCAACCCTGCCAGCGCCCAGATGGTGGGCATGCAGGTGGTGGTGGTGAAGTGCGACAGCGACGGCAATATCGACGCCGGCGACCTGCGGGCCAAGGCGGAGCAACACAGGGAGCGGCTGGCGGCGCTGATGATTACCTACCCCTCCACCCACGGGGTGTTCGAGGAAGGGGTTGTGGACATCTGCAAGCTGATCCACGACTGCGGCGGCCAGGTCTATATGGACGGCGCCAACCTCAACGCCCTGGTGGGCATCGCCGAGCCCGGCAAGTTCGGCAGCGATGTCTCCCACCTCAACCTCCACAAGACCTTCTGCATTCCCCATGGCGGCGGCGGTCCCG
>CAZWUP010000286.1:0-3829 GCA_964637045.1 uncultured Porticoccaceae bacterium
TCTTGCTTCTCGGGGCGATGACCATGGTGAGCTGCCGACCTTCCATTTTCGGAAACTGTTCCACCTGTCCCAGTTCAGCCAGGTCGTTTTCGATGCGTTTCAGCATCTCCATACCCAACTCCTGGTGCGCCATTTCCCGGCCGCGGAAACGCAACGTCACCTTGGCCTTGTCCCCGTCTTCCAGGAAGCGTACAAGGTTGCGCAACTTTACCTTGTAGTCTCCCTCGTCCGTTCCCGGACGAAACTTCATTTCCTTAACCTGGGTCTGCTTCTGCTTTTTGCGCTGGGCAGCGACCTGCTTCTTCTGCTCAAAAAGCTTCTTGCCGTAATCCATCACCTTGCATACGGGTGGTTCGGCGTCTGGCGAGATTTCCACCAGATCCAGATTTGCTGCGGTGGCGGCGGCTATGGCCTCCTCAATGGTGACAACACCCACCTGCTCGCCATCGGCGCCTATCAAACGGACTTCTTTTGCGTCGATCTCTTCGTTGCAACGCGAACGCTTAGCCCGCCCTTTGGCATAATCTTTCTTAATAACCTGTTCTCCTGTTGTTATTTATCAAGCAAACGACCGCGGCGCTGTTGTTCTCCGCTGAGCAGGTCGGCGAAAGCTTCCACCGACATAACGCCCAGATCTTCCCCGGTGCGGGTGCGAACGGCCACGGTCTGCATTTCGGTCTCCTTGTCACCGACAACGGCGATAAAGGGAACCTTCTGAATTGTGTGCTCGCGGATTTTAAAGCCGATCTTCTCGTTTCTCAAGTCGTTTATGACACGGAAGCCCCTGTTTTGTAAGGAAAGGGTCACTTCCTTGACATATTCCGCCTGTTTGTCGGTGATATTGGCGATCACCGCCTGCTCGGGGGCCAGCCATACCGGGAAGGCACCCTCGTAGTGCTCGATGAGAATGCCGATAAAACGCTCGAAGGAGCCCAGGATGGCGCGGTGGAGCATTACCGGCACCTGGCGGCTGCCATCCTCCGCCACATACTGGGCGTCGAGGCGGCCGGGCATGGAGAAATCCACCTGAATGGTTCCCAGCTGCCAGATGCGGCCGATACAGTCCTTGAGGGAGAATTCGATCTTGGGTCCATAGAAGGCACCCTCCCCCGGCAGCACCTCGTAGGGCAGCCCCTTGCTGTCGAGAGCGTCGGCCAGGGCCTGCTCCGCCTTGTCCCAGCTGGCGTCGGAACCCACCCGCTGTTCGGGGCGGGTGGACAGGCGGTAGATCACCTCGTCGAAGCCAAAATCCCGGTAGACCTCGTGAAGGAAGTCGATAAAGGTGGCCACCTCCGGCTGAATCTGGGCCTCGGTGCAAAAAATATGGGCATCGTCCTGGGTGAAGCCGCGCACCCGCATAATGCCGTGCAGGGAACCCGAGGGCTCGTTGCGGTGGCAGGAACCAAACTCCGCCAGGCGCAAAGGCAGGTCGCGATAGCTCTTCAGGCCCTGGTTGAACACCTGAACGTGGCAGGGACAGTTCATCGGCTTGATGGCGAAATCCCGCTCCTCCGACTTGAGGGTGAACATGTCGTCGCCAAACTTGTCCGCGTGGCCGGATTTCTGCCACAGGGAGAAATCCACCAGCTGGGGAGTGCGGATCTCCTGATAGCCGCGGCTGTTCTGCATGACCCGCATATATTGCTCGATGGTCTTGTACACCGACCAGCCCCTGGGGTGCCAGAACACCATGCCCGGCGCCTCTTCCTGCATATGGAACAGGTTGAACTTTTTGGCGAGCTTGCGGTGGTCGCGCTTTTCCGCTTCCTCGATGCGGTGCAGGTAGGCCTTGAGATCCTTCTTGTTGGCCCAGGCGGTGCCGTAGATACGCTGCAACATCTCGTTGTCGGAGTTGCCCCGCCAGTAGGCCCCCGCCACCTTGGTCAGCTTGAAAGCCAGGATCTTGCCAGTGCTGGGCACATGGGGGCCGCGGCAGAGGTCGATAAAGTCACCCTGGCGGTAGAGGGAAATATCCTCATTGCTGGGGATCGAGGCGATGATCTCCGCCTTGTAGTTTTCACCCAGGGCCCTGAAGAAATTCACCGCCTCGTCGCGGGCCATCAGCTCCCGCACCACGGTGATATCCCGGGCGGCGAGCTCTTCCATTTTGGCCTCGATGGCCTGGAGATCTTCCGGAGTAAAGGGGCGGCTGAAGGCAAAATCGTAGTAGAAGCCATCGGCGATCACCGGACCTATGGTGACCTGGGCCTCGGGGTAGAGTTCTTTCACCGCCTGGGCCAGCAGGTGGGCACAGGAGTGGCGGATCACCTCCAGGCCATCGTCGTCGCGCCCGGTAACTATGGCCAGCTCGGCGTCGCGGTCGAGGACGTGAGAGGTGTCCACCAGCTTGCCGTCGACCTTGCCCGCCAGGGCGGCCTTGGCCAGACCGGGGCCGATATCCTCGGCGATTTCGGCAACAGAGATGGGGGCGGGGTAGCTGCGCTGACTACCGTCGGGAAGTGTGATCAGGGGCATCGTGTCGATCCTGTTCCAGTGGTGACCCCTACTAAAGGCCACGTGGTCGTACCAATGGGGCAGCGCTTGCGCCGCCAGGGCCAGATTCCGGAAAAATCTGGTAGGACCAGGCGGATTTGAACCGCCGACCTCTACCATGTCAAGGTAGCGCTCTAACCAACTGAGCTATGGTCCTAGAAATTTCTACACCTTGAGGGCTGTGCGCTATACAACCTGTCGAGCCACAACCTCAGGAAGGCGCGAATTCTAAACACAATGAGCAGCGCTTTCAATAGCTACTTTTGCAATAGCCGACTTCTGTCAACGCCAGTCTGACCGGCAACAGCAAACACCCCGCGACAGGAAGCAAGCCAAGATACCGGCTTTTTTGGATTGCCGCACTGCCGGTTGCCGCGCTACCCTCACCGCAGAACAGGCTGTGAAGGCGCCGCCCCGGACAATCAGTGACAGCCCCAAGGAACAACCCTATGTCCGAACCCGCAGAACGAACTGGCACAGCAACCCGGAGCATAGGCTTTGGCGAAGCATCCCGCTTCTGGCTGAGACTCGGCTTTATCAGCTTTGGCGGCCCCGCCGGGCAGATCGCCATCATGCATCAGGAACTGGTGGAGCGGCGGCGCTGGATCAGCGAGCGGCGGTTTCTCCACGCCCTCAATTACTGCATGCTGCTGCCGGGGCCGGAGGCCCAGCAACTCGCCATTTACATCGGCTGGCTGCTGCACCGCACCTGGGGCGGCATCGTCGCGGGCGCGCTGTTTGTGCTGCCCTCCCTGTTCATCCTCATCGCCCTGTCCTGGATTTATATCGCCTTCGGCGATGTACCCCTGGTGGCGGGAGTTTTTTACGGCATCAAGCCGGCGGTGACCGCCATTGTCGTCCAGGCCACCTGGCGCATCGGCGGGCGGGCGCTGAAGAACCATGCCCTTGTCGCCATCGCCGCCGCGGCCTTTGTCGCGATTTTCGTGTTCAACATTCCCTTCCCCTGGATCGTCGGCTGTGCCGCCCTGCTCGGCGCGGCCGGGGGCAAATGGTGGCCGGAGAAATTTCATGCCGGGGGTGGCCATGGCGCCGCCGACAAGGATTTCGGGCCCGCGGTGATCGACGACGACGTGCCCCTCGACCACACCCGTTTCCGCTGGCCCCATCTGTTGCTGGTGATCGCCGCCGGCGCCGTGCTCTGGCTGGTGCCCATGGCCCTGCTCTGCGGCGTTTTAGGCTGGGACCACACCCTGACCAAGATGAGCTGGTTCTTCACCACCGCCGCGCTGCTCACCTTCGGCGGCGCCTACGCGGTGCTGCCCTACGTCTATCAGGGTGCGGTGGGCAATTTCGGCTGGGTCTCCGGCCCCCAGAT
>CAZWUP010000287.1:0-3825 GCA_964637045.1 uncultured Porticoccaceae bacterium
TCATGGGTGACGACAAGCTTCGCGTTATTGCCCACGAGCTGCTGGTGAGTTTGCGGGAAAACGTCTCCGTGGACTGGACGCACCGGGAATCGGCCCGCGCCCGGATGCGGGTGCTGGTCAAGCGTATCCTGCGCAAGTACGGCTATCCTCCCGATCTGCAGGATGCTGCGGTGCAGACGGTATTGCAGCAAGCAGAGGCTCTATCGCACGCCTGGAGTATATAGCCACGATGGATTGGGTTGGCTTTGACCCGCCGCTATGGCGTTAGTTTGGTTGCGCCAATGCCGAGACCACTTGGTCTCGGTGTATTTCACGTTAGGGTCCCAGTGTCACAGGTTGGTTCACCTAGCCGCAGCCCCTTATGGACTTTCGGCCCGATTCTGGCAGCGTTGGGCCGGCGCACCGATGAACGAGCACCAAACCAAAGTGCTCAATCGGGTATTGGACGGTTCCGAGGGCAAGCTCACCAGCAAGAAATGGGCGGCCCTGTGCAAGTGCTCTCTGGATACCGCCCTGCGGGACATCAACGAGCTGATTATTCTTGGCGTTCTCACCAAGGCGGCTGGCAAGGCACACAGCAGGGCGTGTTAGCTGCGTATCTGATCCGGTGAATCAATACAGGTCAACCTGACTCAGAATGTACTCCAGATTGTCCGTCTCCACCGCCAGGGTATAGGCGCAGTAGATGAACTCCTCCCACTGCAAACTGCCCAGGGGATGCACCACACGCCCCATGATCGCCCCTTTGGGATTCGCCAGAAACTCCACCAGATCCACCTGCCGGTTACGCAACCAGGTGTGGCGAATGACGTCGTCTACGGAGAGTCTCCTGGCGAAGCCGTCGGCGGTGACACGACTCAGGAACACACAGCGTCCAGCGCACTCGTACAGAAGCACCTTGTGGGTGCGGTGCTGGTGGGCACCGCCGAAGTGGAAGCCTATCTGCCAAACCCCATCGCCCTTGTGGACCCTGAGTTGGGTCGCCTCGTGTCGATCAATAGTGACCCCGGTGTTCTCGTTAATGGACTGGAGGAGCGCCATCACCTCGTCGGGCAATATCGGGGAGTAATTCTCGGGATCATGGTCCAGATCCATGCGCTCAAAAAGCCTCTGTACCTCTGACAAATCGGTCAGGTCCTCACCCCCCACCAGCATTTCGCTGTTGGCGTAGAGGCGGTAGCCGTGGTGGCGGCCATCCAGCTCTACCGCGACAGTGCGGTGGAAAGTGCGCCATGACAGCCTGTCCATCAGCTGGATAAGCTCCTCTGAGCTACCGGGAAAAACGGTGTCGGGATCGTTGGGGCGGGTCAACGATAACAACAGCTCTCCGCTTGCCTTGGCGGATTTCAGGCACACAGCGAGTCCGCTGTTCACGCCATGCCAGTCCACGTCGGACTCGATGCGCTGCCCGTGACCCTCGGGGTATGCGGCCATCACCCTATCAATCAGTCCCGAGAGGTGCTCGATGGTGAGCTCCCGGGCTACACGCTGGCGTTCAACCTCCTGGGCGGTTCCGTATTCCGCTTCTTCGACGACCATGGCGTCATAGGGGGAGTTAAGCTGGGCCATGATTTGCTCGGGAATTTCTCCCCGGTCAAGCAGGGCTGTGTCCAGGGCCAGCATATCGGAGGGTTTAAGGTTGCCGTCACCAAAGTCGTGCAGAGACAACAGGTACTCATTGATGTTGCGGCAGACCGAGCGAATCTGTAGCGACTCGATGCTCTCCCGAACAAAGGGAAAGGTGATCTGGATGTAGTCCTCGTCCGCGGTCTGGCGCGCCAATGCCTGCAGGCGGCGCTGGGCCAGGGAATTCACCCGGTCAACCCGGCCGGATTTCTGCTCCAGGCTCACTGGCGAAGCCGAAATCCCATAGTGAACGACGCTGTCGCAGAAGGTGTGCAGGTCTTCCCCCTCCTGGAACACATCCGTGCTCACCAGGGCCAGGGGATAGCCTGGCATGCGGAACTTGCGGGCTTGGGGAGAGCGATCCCCGGTTTCCCCTGAAGCGCCAATGATCGGCGATACGGGGTTCAATATTCGGCTCAACAAGCGGCGGTGGTTTTCCCTGGGCTCATCGAGGATCTCGGGGATATTGTTCCGCACGATCAGCTCCAGATGTGAGGCCAGCCTCTCCAGGTCGTGGTAGGTGGAAAAAACAGGGGAGGAACTCTGGGCCTCAAGCATGGACGCAAGATCATCCATCCAGCGTCCCCGGGATTCCAGGTTGAGATCACCCATACCCTGTTTCAGCCGGGCCAGGTAGACATCCACAATGCCGTGGCCGGTGCGCAACAAGAAGCCGGCCATGGCATTGTGAATCAGGTACAGCTTGCCAATTTCAGCAGTGTCCCCCTCTGCAGCAAGAGCCTGGTAGAGGCGTTCCTGCCAGGGGTTCAGGGCCGCATCCAGCTTCGGCCATCGCTGAAGGGCGGAGTACAGGGTCCAGGTTTTGAGCTGCCGAGCCAGCACATCCTCGGTGATGACTTCCGGGGCGTCCTCGTGTTCAACCTCGGCAATCAAGGCAACCAGGGGTTGCAGAAAGCTCTTGCCCCGCGTTTCCACCAGCCAGGACACGAACCCCGCCTGGCAGCTCTGGAACAAAGCCAAATAGTCGTCCTTGAGGGTGCTGTGGAAATACCGGTCGGCATAACGGCTAATTTGGCTTCCGTGATGTATCAGGGTCTCCGTCAGGTCGATGCCCAGTTTCCCACACAGCCAGGCCGCCCAGTTGTGTTCCAGCAGGGCAATGTTGACCTGGTTCTTCGCGGTCAGTCCGATGCGAATACGCTCCGGCGTCGGCCAGCCTCCCAAAATCTCCTGGATATCCGGCAGAGTCTCCCCCCGAAAAAACCAGGCAAACAGGGTGTCGTTCTTGGGTGGCAACGCCTTATCCGGCTCGTCAGACGCCTCCAGCTCGCCGGCCACCAGGGTGTCGTCCCGCTGGTTGCTGGCGGCCTGGAAGGCTTCATAGATTCGCGCGAGAAGGCGTGCGGCGTCGGGATGCCCCTCAAGCTCTCGGCAAATATGGCGGTAAAGCCAGGCACTGTAGCCGTCATCCAGCTTGGCCTTGATCTCATTGACGCTGCGCACCCGGCGGACGAAAACTATCTGCTTCTTCCCTTCCTGGAACATCGCCTGGCATAGCCGCTGTACCACCACATCCATCTTGGGGTGAGGTAAGGTGCGGCCGAGGCCGTTGGCAACATAGCTGTCGACGATATGGCCGAGGACATGGCGGTCCCTGGCATCTGCCTGGGATTTTTCAGCCTGCTCGCCGTCGAACCGCACCGGCTCGCTACGGGCCGACTCGGCAAAGCTCTCGAAGGAGGCCAGCAAGCCGGCCTGAAAGGACGGGGACTCTGTCTGGTGGCTGAGCATTTCGCCGACCTTTTTCTGCACCAGCGCCATGATCAGCTTCTGCTCGTCGCTCTCCAGGCTAATCTCGGCCCGCTCTCCCTTGCGCCATTCCCGGCGATACCGGTTGCGGGTCAGGCGCTCGCCATTCACGGTGAGCAGATTCAGCCGGCGCACCATGAAGCGTTTCAAGCTGGCGCGGATGGCGTCCCGCTCCGTATCCTGTTCCGGCCCGGGCAGCAGGTGGCCCTTGCCCACCAACAGCAGCTGGTTGCGCAGTTGGTTGATGTCCCTGTCATAGGGGGTGGCGGAGAGCAGCAATGCCCGCATTGCCCGGGTATGGCCTTCGCCACTGAACCCCAACACCCGGGACAAAACCCGGTTGCGGTCGCTGCTCTCGAAGCCCCGTTTGAAATTGTGGGCCTCGTCAATGACCACCAGATCAAAGGTCGGCAGGATGTAATTGAGTAC
>CAZWUP010000288.1:0-3823 GCA_964637045.1 uncultured Porticoccaceae bacterium
ACAGGGATGTACTCGTGCCGGTGCTGGAAACCTCTGCCCTCGGCCACCACCGCCCGGTAGCCTTTGAATCTGACTTGTGTGTAATCAGAGGTTCCTTAATAGCTGGCGCATGGCCGACTTTTGCTCCTGCAAAGTCGGCATTTCCGCCCTCCATGGCGGTCAGACGCGCGCGCCGCTGGCTGGAAGCCAGCGCGAGCCCCTTCAAACCAAGGGATTTCACAAATTCCGCAGGTTTTAAGGGGCGACAATCAAATAGTGAATGGATTCATCTGTTTGATTGCCAGGTTAATGTGAAAAATCAACCCGAGGCCGGTTATTCCGAGGTTCCCTATGTGTAGTACGACGCCAACCAACAAATCCGTGGCCTATACCATTGCCGGCTCTGACAGCAGTGGCGGCGCGGGCATCCAGGCCGACCTGGCGACTTTCGCCAGCCTCGGCGTGCACGGCTGTGGGCTGATCACGGCCCTCACGGCCCAGAGCCACCGCGGTGTGCAGCGTGTCACCCCAACACCGGCGGAACACCTGCGCACGGAATTCCACACCCTGCTGGAGGATCTGCCGCCAAAGGCCATCAAGCTGGGGATGCTTGCCACTGGTGAGATAGCCGCCACCGTGGGCGACCTGCTGGCGCATTTCGACGGCCCGGTGGTTTGCGATCCGGTGATGGGGGCCAGCACCGGCGGTGCGCTTCTCAGCCCCCGGGGGCTGGCGGAGTTGCGCCAGCTCCTGCCCAGGCTAACCTTGATCACCCCCAATCTTCGCGAGGCAGAAATTCTCTCCGGCATCGCCATTGTCGATTTTGCCACCGTGGAAGCTGCAGCCCAGGCGCTGTTGGCCCTTGGCGCCCGCAACGTGCTGATAACCGGCGGTCACCTGGAGGCCAGCGACGGGTACTGCTATGACTACCTGGCTACCGGCGACAGCACCTACTGGCTGCGGGGCGAGAATATTGCCACTGCCCACAACCACGGCACCGGCTGCACTCTTTCCTCCGCCATTGCGGCAGCGTTGGCGCTGGGCCATGAACTGGCGGATGCGGTGGTGCTGGGCAAGATGGTGGTCACTCAGGGGTTGCGCCGGGCAACCGCCATTGCCGACGGGCCAGGGGCGGTGGCACACCCACTGTTTTCCCCCGACCTCGTGGATCTACCCGCCATCCTGCCATGCCGGCCCGACCTTTATCGCCAGCCCGTGTTTCCCCGCTGCGACAGCCATGACCTCGGCCTGTACCCGGTGGTCGACTCGCTGGCCTGGATCGAAAAATTGCTGGCTGAGGGGGTAACAACCATTCAGTTGCGCATCAAGGACCAACCACAGGACGAGCTGCGGAACAGCATTCAGGGGGCCGTCGCCCTTCAGCAGAGATACGGCGCGCGGCTGTTTATCAACGACCACTGGCAACTGGCCATCGCCTGCGGTGCCTATGGCGTCCACCTGGGCCAGGAAGACCTCGCCACAGCTGATCTCCCCGCCATCGCCAGCGCGGGCCTGCACCTGGGTCTCAGCAACCACGCCTGGTACGAAATTGCGCGCTCCCACGCCGTGGAGCCCTCCTACATGGCCTTGGGGCCGATTTACCACACCACCACCAAGCAAATGCGGTTCCCTGCCCAGGGGTTGCGGCGCCTGCAACTCTGGGTGGACCTCCTTCGCCCCCGGTACCCCGTTACCGCCATTGGCGGCATCGATGGTGAGCGGGCCCCTGCCGTCGCCGCCACCGGGGTCGGCAGCATTGCCGTAGTGCGGGCCATAACAGAGGCTTCAAACTACCGACAGGCGGTAGCGGACCTGGCGTCATCACTCGCCAATCCAGGGCGGTGGCGGCAAAGGGCTGAACACGGCAACCCGAGAGACACCCGATGAAAGTGATGGTCAACGGAGAGGTTCTGGAAACCAGCTGCACCACCTTGGCTGAGCTGATGGAGACCCTGAACTACAAGCCCAATACCTTTGCCACTGCCCTTGACGGCGCATTCGTCCCCAGGGAGCAAAGGCCGCGAACCCTACTGGCAGAGGGAATGCAGATAGAGGTGGTGGCGCCGATGCAGGGCGGTTAGCGCACGACGGGATTGGTGCCGTTGTTGCGGCCCCGGCGCAAGGGATAGGGTCTTTGCTGTCCCACGGTTTTTGGCACCTACCGGTAACTGTAGCCCTGCGTTGAGTTTTCCTGAGGGGCCTCCGTGGCGGACATGAATCCGGCACCGCGCCCCAGCGGATAACCCTCGCCCGCGGGAAAGCTGGAATCCCGCCCCAGCTGGGACTATTCTTCAAAAGCTCTCTGGTCCAATTGCGACGGTGTCCGCCATGAAAACTGCACTGACAGCTCTCATTTTCTTTATAACCATGGCCCTGTGCCTACCCGTCCTGTCGGCGGGTTTTATCAAGTTCGATGGGGTGGATGGTGAAGCCACGGACAAGGATCACAAGGGGTGGATTGACATCTTGTCCGTCTCCCACAGCGTGGTGCCAAGAGACGCCGCGTCAGGCCAGGCAACGGGCAAGCGACAGCACAAACCGCTGACCATTACCAAACCCATTGACAAGGCATCCCCCGTCCTGGCCGAAGCCCTGGCCAGCGGCAAAGCGCTGTCAAATGTCACTATTGAAGTGGACGGCCGCGTCACCGAACTGAAAGCGGCCCAGGTGATAGCCATCGAGGCGGACGGCAAGGGGAATGAGATCATCACTCTGGCACCCTCCGCCGGCAAGCCACAGGACTACCGACCAAGCCGCACCACAGGCAAACCCGACAGCACGGACGCCACGAAAAAAGGCAATGTAGAGACAACCTGGAAAGTCGAGGAAGGGGAGAAGTAAGCCTCCCCGTAGGGTCTCACCCTATGACCCACCAGATGGATTGCCGATAACGTCCACGGCGTCAGAGCCTGTCACGCCTCGCCGCCGGGTCTTCAGCCGGTGCTCCCCTTCCCGCAACCGGCAAAGCTCGGCGTGTCCCGACAGCAACCTGCCATGGCCCCCTACCCCGCCCCAATCCTGTATCCTTCGCGCCCATGGGGCTGAGCCCTCTTCTCTCATTTTCAGGAGTATCCATGGCAAAGAAGTATTATGTGGTATGGGCGGGACGCACACCGGGCATCTACGAACATTGGCCCGAGGCCGAGCGCCAGGTCAAGGGCCATCCCGGTGCCCGCTTCAAGTCCTTTCCCACCCGCCAACAGGCGGAAGAGGCCTTCGGTGGCCAGGCCCCCGTCAGGCCCAGGGCTTCCCGATCGCCGTCAGCGAAGGCCACAGCTGAACCGAGCGCCCCCCGGGCCGATGTCGCCATCTATTGCGACGGCGCCTGCCAGGGCAACCCCGGCCCCAGCGGCACCGGAATCGCCGTCTATCACCAGGGCACCCTGGATCAGCTCTGGTATGGCCTGTACCGCCCGGCAGGCACCAACAACATTGCCGAGCTGCTGGGCTTGCTGCATGCCCTGATGATGGCAAGGGAACCTCTGGCGGGTGGCCAGAGTGTGACCATCTACAGCGATTCCCAATACAGTATCGACTGCATCACCACCTGGGCCTTTGGTTGGAAGGCCAAGGGCTGGACCAAAAAAGGGGGCGAGATCAAAAATCTGGAGCTGATCCAGGCGGCCCACGCCCTGTATGTGGAGCTGAAGGGCAAAATCAGAATTGAACATGTGCGCGGCCATGCCGGGATCGAGGGCAATGAGCTGGCCGACCGCATGTCCATGGTGGCCATTGAGCGGCGGGAACCCGACCTGAAGCCCTTTACGGACCCCATGTCGGTAGCGGAGGTGCTGTCCTTGGAGAGAGGCTAGTACTGATACTGCCTTATGCTCCGGCTCTATTG
>CAZWUP010000289.1:0-3797 GCA_964637045.1 uncultured Porticoccaceae bacterium
TTGTAGCCCGCGGGCAGCTTGCACAGGGCGCCGAAGCCGCCCAGGCCGGAAATCACTTCGGGGCGGCGGGTCTGTTTGGTGACCTGCTTGATGCGTTCCACCAGGGCGTTGCCCGCATTGATGTCAACGCCGGAGTCCTTGTAACTGAGGGAGGGTTTGTCGGTATCGGTCATGGGGCCTGTCCGCTGGAGCCGGGAATCCTGGCAGCTGCTGGGTAGTGCCGCCCCCGGACTGGCGGGGGAACAGCTTGTCACATACCGGCGGGATTATACCCGATCGACCCGCAAAAACCGTCTCCGCCGCCCCCCGCGGGGAAAAAAAATCGCCCCCGGGTGGCTGAGTGGCTGCGGACTGCTGCTACAATCCAGCCATGAAAACTCTCTTCCCCGCGCTGCTGTTGCTGCTAACCGCCCTGGTCACGCCGGCCTTGCATGGCGCGGATGGCGCCGAGCTGTACACCGCCACAGTGCCGGTGGCCGACCACTCCGAAGCCGAGCGCACCAGGGCGCTGCGGGCGGGACTCGCCGAAGTGGTGGTCAAGCTCACCGGGTCCACCGCCAGCGTCGCCAGTTCAGAGGTGCGGAGCCTGTTGGCCAGGGCCTCCTCCTATGTGGTGGAGTTTGGCTATGTGGAGCTGCCGCTAGCGGAGCAGGGCCTGGGGCTGAGCGTCAAGTATTCCCGTGCCGAGCTGGACGCATTCCTGCGGGAGAAGCGCCTGCCGGTATGGCCGCCGCAGCGCGCCGCCCTGCTGGTGTGGGTGTTGCGGGAGGCCGGCGGCCAGCCCCAGACTTTCGTCACCCGGGACGAGGACGAAGGCCTCTACGCCCACCTGGACCGGGCCTTTGCCGCACGGGGCCTGCCGGTGCGCTACCCCCTCTACGATCTCGAAGACCAGCTCGGCCTGCCGGTGGCGACTGCCTGGAGCCTGGATGCCGAGGAGCTGGCCAGGGCCAGTGTCCGCTATGGTGCCAATCAGTGGCTGGTGCTGCGCTGCTATCAGAGTGCCAGCGACTACTGGCGGTTGGCCTGGGTGCTGGGCCGGGGTGAGCAAACATCCCTCGACAGCCTGGAGGGTGCCGACCTCGACGCCCTGCTGCAACAGGTGGTGGATGGCGCAGTGGACAGCATTGCCGCCGGCCAGGCCTATATCCCCACCCTGACGGCGGGGCGTGTGGCGCTGGAGGTTAGCGGTGTCGATGGCTTTGCCAGCTATACGGGGATGCTGGACACCCTGCAGGGCTTGAGTATGGTGCGGTCAGTGACCATTGCCCGGGTGGTGGGGGAGCGAATTTCCCTGTTTCTGGATGTTGAAGGGTCGGAAAAGGTCCTCCTCGACGCCCTCGCCCTGTCTGAGCATTTCAACCTGCCAGAGCAGCCCGGGGCGCCGGGGCAGGCCCTGTCTGTGGTCTGGCGGCAGCCCACCAGCTTCCGATGAGCGATCAACTCAGCCTCGCCCTGTCCCTCCGGGATGAGGCGACCTTCGCCAACTTTTATGCCGCTCCCGGCTCGGTGCGCGCCCAGGCCACCGCCGCCCTGGTGGCCAGTGTCGATACCAGGGAACCCCTGGTGTACCTGTGGGGCGGCTGCGGCACTGGCATCAGTCATGTGCTCCAGGCCACCTGCCACCATTATCTGCAGGCCGGATTGACGGTGCAGTATCTGCCCCTGGAGGACGTCGCCGGTTTTGACCCGGACTCCCTGTTGGCGGGCCTCGAACTCCAGTCCCTGGTGTGTCTCGAGGGCCTCGAACACATTGTCGGCAACAAACCCTGGGAGCGCGGGCTGTTTGGCCTGTTCAACAAGCTCAGGGACAGGGGTAATTCCCTGGTGGTTTCCGCGGTTAAGCCCCCCAGGGAGCTCGGCCTGGAGCTGGCAGACCTGCAATCCCGGCTCAGTTGCGGTCTGACCTGCCACTTCGCCCCCTACAGCGACGGCGACAAGTTGGCGATCATCCGCTTTCGGGGGGGGCGTCTGGGGATCGAGCTCAGCGAGGAGGTGGCCGCCTTCATACTCAGCCGCGGCGACCGCAACATGGACAATCTGATCACCTCCCTGAGGCGGCTGGACAGCGCCGCCCTCAAGGCCCAGCGCCGGGTCACCATTCCCTTCGTCAAGGAAGTCTTTGGCTGGTAGGGGCGGTTGCGATCACACCGACGGGATACTGGTCTCCCGGGCAAACAGGGTCGCAAACTCGCCGTCCTGGGCCAGACAAACCCTGTTGCGACCGTGCTGCTTGGCGTAGTAAAGGGCTGTGTCGGCGCGATCGATAAGGTCGTAGCCAGCCAGGTCTCCCGGCTCCAGCAGGGCGATGCCAATGCTGGCGGTAACATTGCTTGGGGTCTCCCCCGGAGGGCAGTGGTTTAGCTCCCCCAGGGTCCGCCATACCCGCTCCGCCACCTTGAAAATCCCTTCGTGATCGGTGTTGGTCAGCACCAGGATCAATTCCTCGCCACCGTAGCGGGCGGCAATGTCGATTCCCTTGCGGTGCTTGAGCAACTCCATCCCGACGGCGCGGAGTACGGCGTCGCCAAAGCTGTGGCCGTGGCTGTCGTTGACCGCCTTGAAATGATCCAGGTCGATAAAAAGCACCGCCAGGGGGTGACCCAGGCGCCGTGCCCTGGCGATCTCCTCGTCGAGGCGAGCCAGCAGGAAGCGGCGGTTGGCGAGGCCGGTGAGTTCGTCGGTGTGGGCCAGGCGGTCCAGTTCCCGGTTCGCCACTTCCAGCTCCTGCCCCACCTGGTGGAGGAGGGCGTGGGTCTTTTTCACTTTGGTCACATCCCGGATCAGCAGGATCAGGCTGGCGTCGTCGCGGTCGGAATCGTTGGCGGCCGCTGAGACCTTGGCCTCCAGGTGCCGGCCGCTGGCGGAGGTGAAGGTGTGGGGCTTGACCAGGGCGGTGGGTTCCGGCAGCTGGGGAATCAGCTCCTGGATGGCCACCCCCAGTACGGGCTGGATATTGCCCAGCAGGGTGTTGGCGGCGCGATTGTAGTCCAGTACCCGGCCCTGGTGGTCGATGATGAAAATGCTTTCCGCCAGGCTGTCGATGGCCAGATCCCGGGAAACCGGAGAAATTTCCAGTACCCGGCGGCGATAGAACACCCAGGCCCAGGCGGCAATGCCAAGGCTGAAGCCGATGGGGGTGGGGTCCAGGGGGCCCGGCCAGTAGCCCGCGAAGTAGCTGAAATTCAAGGCCAGGGTCAGCAGGGGAGCCACAGTGCTCATCAGCAGCTGCAGGTGATAGTGGGGCGACTGGGAGAAGTGAAAAAACATCAGCAGGCAGCCGAGTCCCACCACTCCATAGCTGTACAGCATCAGCACCGGAAACCAGGGGCCGTGGGTGACCCGCGAAATGCCGCCTTCGGGCCTGAGCTCGAACCCCAGCCACAGCGGGTTCTGACTGCCGGGTTGATAGTCGGCCACCAGGTACAGGGTGACCACAGGCACTGCCAGGAGCAGGGGCAAGGACCAGGGCCACTCGGAAAACCTGGAGGTTTCCCGCAGGCAAATGATCAGCCACAGCAGGGGCACCAGGGCGATGGCCACATACTGCAGCCGACAAATGGCCACCAGCAGCGCCAGGGATTGGGCCTGATACCAGAACAGCTGGCCACCGCACCAAAGGGCGAGCAGGAATGCAAAAGCCCCGGTCAACGCCCAGTTTCGACCAGGCCTGCGCAGTGCCATAAAGGCGGCCATGGCGATCCCCATGAGCATTCCTGTCAGGGCGGGCAAAAGGTAGATGAGGTCGATCAAGGTAAGGTGTTCGTCACTGGTGGGCCCCCCTTCAGCTTAGCAAA
>CAZWUP010000290.1:0-3771 GCA_964637045.1 uncultured Porticoccaceae bacterium
CCTCTGCCCTCGGCCGCCACCGCCGTGTCGCCCTTGAATCTGACTTATGTGTAAGCCCGACCACGGTGTGAGGCCGCAGTCCTGTGGTCGGCCTACGAAGCACCAAAAAGCCCTTAAGTCAGTGCCTTTGATCCTTGGGTTAGTGGGTGGCAAAGGTATCAAAACCTATTGGCTTGCCGGCCCAACAGCTTGCTTCGTCGCAGACTGCCGCGCTACTTGCCGCGCAGCGCTGGCGACTGAAGGCTCCCAGTTAAGGGCTCGTCGCAATGGCAACTGATCAAAGCCGCTTTGGCGCCAGCCAGCTGATCAGTCACTTTCGGTCATAGCGCCAACAGGGGCTGGCTGCGATCGCCGCTGTTGACATAGAGGATCTGCATATCCCCCGTGGTGCGCTCGCGAAAGCCCCCTTCGCAATAGCAGAAATAAAAATCCCACAGGCGCAGGAATTCGCGGCTGTGGCCCAGGTCGACAAGGGCCTGGTAGTTGGCGTGAAAGTTCTCTCGCCAGTGTTGCAGGGTGGTGGCGTAGTGGGGACCTATGTCCTCCAGGTGAAACACCCGCAGCCCGGATCTTTTACCCGCCTGCTCGCAGAGCAGGGTCAGGGACGGCAGAAAACCCCCGGGGAAAATAAACCGCTGAATAAAGTCCACCGACTTGCGATAGCCGTCAAACAACTGATCGGCGATGGTGATGGCTTGCACCAGCAGCCTGCCCTCGGGCTTCAGGCAGCGCCCGCAGACTTCGAAGAAGGCGCCGATATTGGCCTCGCCAATGGCCTCGATCATTTCCACCGACACCACCTTGTCGAACTGGCCCCTGAGGTTGCGGAAATCCTCCTTGAGCAGGGTAATGCGGTTCTCCAGGCCCGCCGCGCGAATGCGCTCATCCGCCAGCTGGTACTGGGCGTCTGAGATGGTGGTGGTGGTCACCCGGCAGCCGTAGTGACTGGCGGCGTGGATGGCGAGACCGCCCCAGCCGGTGCCGATTTCCAGCAGGTGGTCGTCCGGTGTCAGCTCCAGCTTGCGGCAGATGCGGTCGAGCTTGGCGATGGAGGCTTCCTGCAGACCCATCTCCGGAGTTTCGAACACCGCCGCGGAGTACATCAGGGTATCGTCGAGAAAGAGGCGGAAAAAATCGTTGCCCAGGTCGTAGTGGGCGTGGATATTGCGGCGGCTGCCTTTCACCGTATTGCGGTGGAGGTGGTGAAAGAGTTTGTGCAGGGGTCTCTTGAGCCAAGCGGTGCCCCCTTCGAGGGCGTCCAGCACCCCCCGGTTGGCGATCATCAGGCGCACCAGGTCCACCAGGTTGTCGCAGTCCCACAGGCCCAGCATATAGCTCTCCCCGGCGCCGATGGAACCGTCAAAGGCCAGATCGGCGTAAAACTCCGGGCTGCGCACCCGCACCACCACAGGGTCGGGAAAGGCCGGGGTGAGAGTGCCAAACACCAGGTGGTGTCCGCCCTCGTGAACTTCCAGACGGCCGTGGGTGATGCCCCCCAGCTTGGCCAGCATGGCCCTGCGGGCCAGGCGCTGGATAAAGGTGGCGTCGGGGACATCCCTGGCGAGGGCCATTGCCAGGGTAATGCGTGAAGTGGTCATGGTTTGTCTCCGCTGGAGTATCCGGGGTGGGCGAAAAGTGGCGTGGCCTTGAGCCACAGGCGCAGCGCCTGCCAATAGATGCGCAGGACGACGGACAGGCTCATCAGTGGCTGGCGGGCCAGTGCGCGAAACAGGTGGCGCGCGGCCAGGGGCCGCCGCTGCAAGTTGAGGGTGGCGCTGAACAGGGGCTCCTCCCGGCGCTCAACGGCGATGGTGAACAGCAAGTCCTCAGCGGGCCGGGACAGCCGCCAGCGGTACCTGGTGTCCATGGGCATAAAGGGAGAGACATGAAAATTCTTGGCGCAATCGAACAGCAGCAGGTCCTGGTTCACCTGGTCCCGGGCATCCAGCACATAGCAGGACTGCTCGTTCCACGGGGTGTTGGTGACCTCCGCCACCAGACACTGGAGGGTGCCGTCGGCGCCGTGGCAATAGTAGACGCTCACCGGGTTGAAGCGGTGCCAGAGAAAGCCGAACCCGGTGAGCAGAAACACCTCCCCGCCGATGTCCAGCCCCAGGCGCTGGCGCACCAGCAGCGCCAGCCGCTGGGCCAGAGTGCCCTCCCCCCCCTGGATACCCCGCAGGTGGTCGGCGGGCCGCAGGCTGAGCAGGCGTCGCCACCAGCGCCCGGGCAGCAGTCCCCTACCCCCGCCCTCCAGCTCCGCCAGGGTCACCAGCGCCATGCTGATGCCGTAGCTGAAGCTGTGGCGCCTGGGGGCAAAACGGCTGTGGCTAACCCGTCCGGTGTAGAGGCAGGATTTCATGGTGCCGTGTCCAGTGCTTGAAATGATCGAGGGCCTGGAGGGCGCTCACCACGCCGTCCTCATGGAAGCCGTTGCGCCAGTAGGCGCCGCAGAAGAAACTGCGCTGGACGCCGTTGATGGCGCCCTGGCGACTCTGGGCCTTGACCCCGGCCAGGGTAAACATGGGGTGCTGGTAGTCCATGGTGGCTAGCACCTTGCTGCTGTCGAGATCCTCGCCACCATTGAGGGTGACGCAGAGATCCCCCGCCAGCGGCAGGGACTGGAGTTTTTTCATGTCGTAGGTCACCGTCGCCGCCCCGGCGGGATCCACCGGGAGGCGGTAATTCCAGCTGCTGCGGGCCAGCTTGCGCCGGGGCAGCTTGTCATCCCCCAGGTGCAGCACCGCCCTGTTGCCGCGGTAGGGCAGCGCCCCCAGCACCTGCTGTTCATCGCGGCTGGGGGCCGCCAGCATGGCCAGGGCCTGGTCTGCATGGCAGGCAAAGAATACCGCGTCATAGGTGTCCAGCCCGCGGCGGCTGAGCACTTCCACCCGGTCCGGGAAGCGCCGCACCTGGGTTACCGGGGTATCGAGGTAAGCGCTGCCGGCAAAGCCGCGGTAGATCTTTTCCACATAGGTTTTGGACCCTCCCCGGATCACATACCACTGGGGGCGATCGTTGAGGGTCAGCAGGCCGTGGTTGGCAAAAAAACGGACAAAAAACCGGGCGGGAAAATCCACCATGGCCTCGATGTCCTGGGACCAGATCGCCGCCCCCATGGGCAGGATGTAGTGGCGCAGAAACCCCTGGCCATAACCCTCGTCCCGCAGGTATTCCCCCAGGGTGATGGCCTCGTCGCCGGCGGCCAGCAGGCGGGGGGACTCCCGGTTGAAGCGCAGGATATCCGCCAGCAGGCGGTAGAAAGCCGGCCGCAGCAAATTGCCGCGCTGGGCAAACAGGGTGTTGAGGTTGGTGCCCGCATACTCGAAACCGGTGCCTTCGCAGTGCACGCTGAAGCTCATCTCCGTAGCCTGGCGGGCCACCCCCAACTCACTGAGCAGGGCATTGAATTCCGGGTAGGTGCGGTCGTTGAAGACAATAAAGCCGGAATCCACCCGCAGCGCCTTGCCCTCCAGCTCCAGTTCGTGGGTGTGGGTATGGCCCCCCAGGTGGCCTCCGGCTTCGTAGACGGTGAGCTGGTGGTGGTTCTTGAGGTGCCACACCAGGGTATTGCCGGCAATACCCGAACCGATAATGGCGATCTTCATGACGCCTCCCCGGCTCCGCTGGCCGACGCCGCAGGCCGGTAGGACAGCACCCGGCCGTTGTCCAGCTCGGACCTGAGCCCCAGCCAGCGGCCGCTGCTGTCGTACCACGGCTCGATGGGGGTGCGCGGGGTGGCGAGGCTCAGCAGCTGGTGGGCGCGCCCGT
>CAZWUP010000291.1:0-3766 GCA_964637045.1 uncultured Porticoccaceae bacterium
GGGTTATTACACGGTAGACCTCCCCGGTCCGGCCCGGGGTGCCCAGGCCGAATGGCATGCGGCACGGGGCTGGATTTTTGTCTCCGTGGATCATCTGGGTGTGGGAGAAAGCAGTCTACACGCTGCGGATAAACTGGACTACACCACCGTGGCCGCGGGCAACCAGGCGGCGGAACAGGAGGTATTGAAACGCCTGGCGGAGGGCTCCCTGGCGGAGGGCTTTCCCGCCATAGTCAACCCCTTGAAGCTGGGTATTGGCCAGTCCATGGGCGGCTGCATGACCATTATCCAGCAGGGCCGCTATCACTGCTACGATGGCATTGGAATACTGGGCTACAGCGCGGTTCACACCCATCCCCCCACCAAACCCGGAACGCCACCCATCGTCGCTCCCTGGCTGCCCAGGGACACCCTGCTCAAGCAACCCCTGGTGATGGTCAACCCCAGGCCGGTGGCCGAGTTTATGGCGGCCAACCAGAATGCAACAACCGATTTCAGCGCCATGGGCTGGGGTTTCCACTACGACGATGTGGCCCCGGAGATCGTCGCTGCCGATATGGCCCACTTTGCCCGGGGCATTCACGACCCCAGCCTGCACCGGGGCTTTACCCCCAACCCCTGGAATTCCTTCACCACCCCGGGGGCGGTGGCCCAGTCCTGCCTGGCGCCGGGTGCGGTGGCGCCGGAGGCGGCGGCGGTGGAATGCCCGGTGCTGACCGCAATGGGCGAGCGCGATGTGATCGCCGATCCACGGGGGGAACTCCGCGCCTTTAAATCCTCCGCCTCGGTGGACTTCTACATCTGCCCGCGGATGGGCCATATGCACAACTTTGCCGGTACTCGGGAACTGTTCTGGCAGCGCATCGCCAGCTGGGGGGAGTGGGTAAAGATCTGGCGCACGGCGGCGACCCGCTGAGTGCCGCCAGCCCCCTCACACCGCCTCGGCGGCCACCTCAGCATTGCCCCTGGGCTTAACCACCCCGGCCACCACCACATAAAACAGGGGCACGAAGAAGATCGCCAGGAAGGTGGCGGCAATGGTGCCTCCCACCACCCCGGTGCCGATGGAGTGCTGGCTGCCGCTGCTGGCTCCGGTGGCCAGGGCCAGGGGCAGCACGCCGAAGGTAAACGCTAGCGAGGTCATGACGATGGGCCGCAGCCGCATCCGCGCCGCCGTCAGGGCCGCTTCCACCAGGGGCTTGCCCTGATTCTCGTACTGATCCCTGGCGAACTCGATGATCAAAATGGCATTTTTCGCCGCCAGGCCCATGGTGGTGAGCATGCCCACCTGGAAGAATACATCGTTGGCCAAACCCCGGGCCAGGGTCGCCACCAGGGCGCCGAGAATCCCCAGGGGTACCACCAGGATAACCGCCATGGGCACCGACCAACTCTCGTACAGCGCCGCCAGACAGAGAAAGACGATCAGTGCCGACAGCCCGTACAGCAGCCCCGCCTGGGCACCGGCCTGGCGCTCCTCGTAGGATATGCCGCTGTAATCGAGGCTGATGCCCTGCGGCAGTTGGGCGGCGATCCGCTCCAGGGTGGCCATTGCGTCACCTGTGCTGTAGCCCGCCGCCGGCTGCCCCAGGATCTGTACCGCAGGCATGCCCTCAAAGCGCTGCAACTTGGGAGAACCACTGCGCCATTCACCGGTGGCGAAAGCCGAAAAGGGCACCATCTCGCCGCTGGCGTTGCGCACATACCACTTGCCAAAATCCTCGGGGGTCATCCGGGCATCCATCACTCCCTGTACGTAGACCCGCTTGACCCGGCCGCGGTCGATGAAGTCGTTGACATAGGCCGAGCCCCAGGCCGCGGACAGGGTTTGATTGATATCTGCCAGGGACAGCTGCAGGGCGCGGGCTTTCTGGTCGTCGACAATCACCTGGTACTGGGCCTCATCCGGCAGACCATTGGGTCGCACCATGGCCAGGGACGGCTCCCGGTGGGCCAGGTCGAGGAACTGCCCCATGGCTTCCATCAGCCCCCGGTGGCCGAGGCCGGCATTGTCCTTGAGGAAAATATCAAAGCCGGTGGCGGTGCCAAGCTCGAGAATTGCCGGCGGCACAATGGCGATGGTCATCCCCGCCACGATCCCTGAAAAATGGGCATTGGCTCGCTCCGCCAGGGCAAACACATCCTGCCCCGCGCCGGTGCGCTCGGCAAACGGCCTGAGGGTGATAAAGGCATTGCCGGAATTCTGGCTGCGCCCGGCGAAATTGAAGCCGTTGACGGCAAACACTTCCGCCACGGTGTCGCCTTCCTCCTCCAGCAGGTAACGCACCACTTCATCGAGGACTTCGGCGGTACGCTCGGCGGTGGCATTGGCGGGCAATTGCACCTGGCCGATCATCAGGCCCTGATCTTCATCCGGCAGAAACGCGGTGGGCAGCTGGTTGAACAACGCTGCCGCCAGGGCAACGATCCCGAGATACAGTGCCATAAAGCGCAACCGGCGCCCCAGCATATAACGCACTCCGCGCTGGTAACCGTTGGTGCTGCGGTTGAACATCCGGTTGAACCAGCCGAAAAACCCCCGGCTACCGTGATGTTCGCCGCGTTTTAGTGGGGTGAGCAGGGTGACGCACAGCGCGGGGGTGAAGATCAGCGCCACCAGCACCGAAAAGGTCATCGCGGAAATAATGGTGATGGCAAACTGGCGGTAGATAACCCCGGTGGAGCCGCCGAAGAACGCCATCGGCATAAATACCGCGGAAATCACCAGGCCGATTCCCACCAGGGCGCCCTGGATCTGGTCCATGGACTTGCGGGTGGCCTCCTTTGGCGACAGCCCCTCCTCGGACATGATCCGCTCGACGTTCTCCACCACCACAATAGCGTCGTCCACCAACAGGCCAATGGCCAACACCATGGCGAACATGGTCATCACATTGATGGTAAAGCCGAAGCTGAACAGCACCCCAAAGGTGGCCAGCAGCACCACGGGCACCGCCAGGGTGGGAATCAGGGTGGCGCGCCAGTTTTGCAGGAACAGCAGCATCACCAGGAACACCAGGACGATGGCCTCCACCAGGGTATAGACCACCCCCTGGATGGAGTCCGCCACCACCGGCGAGGTGTCGAAGGGATACACCACCTTGACGCCTTCCGGCATAAAGGGCTGCAGTTGAGCCATGGTCTCCCGCACCGCGGCCACGGTTTCCAGCAAGTTGGCGCCAGTGGCCAGGCGCAGACCCAGGCCCACCGCAGGCTTGCCGTTGTACTGGGAGGAAATGGAAAAGTTCTCGCTGCCCAGGCCAACCTCTGCCACATCCCCCAAACGCACCTGGGAGCCGTCCCCATTCACCTTGAGGAGAATATTCTCGAACTCTGCGGCACTGGTCATCCTTACCTTGCCGATTACCGAGGCGGTGAGTTGCATTCCGCCGGGAGCCGGCAGACTGCCGAGCTGGCCGGAGGACACCTGCACATTCTGGGCGCGAATGGCGGCGATCACATCTGCCGGCACCAGCCGGTAGCTGTTCAGCCTGTCGGGGTCGAGCCAGATGCGCATCGCGTACGGGCTGCCCAGCACCATAAAATCCCCCACCCCGGAGGTGCGCACCACGGAATCCTGGACGTTGGCGACAATGTAGTCACCGAGATCCGCGGAGCTGAGGCTGCCATCCTCCGACACCAGGGCCAACACCATCATGAACCCCGCCTTGTATTTGACCACCCGGATCCCCTGGCGCTGGACCTCTTCCGGCAACAGGGGAAGAGCCTGCTGCACCTTGTTCTGCACCTGAACCTGGGCGATATC
>CAZWUP010000292.1:0-3750 GCA_964637045.1 uncultured Porticoccaceae bacterium
GGTTACATCAAGACCAGGGGTTTTGGCAGAGTATCAAAAACCCCTCGATCCACGCTTGCGTGCAACGTGAAACGTGTAACGTGAAACTCAACAAACAGAGGCAGAAATTCTTGACCGCAGCACTCACTCGAAAAACGATGCGCTGGCACCGCCTGCTGGGCTGGACCGGAGGTATCGCCCTGATCGTCTTCGGTCTGTCCGGCCTGAGCCACCCACTGATGACCTGGTTCGGGCCGCAGCAGGCGGTGTTTTTTCCGCCCCAGGGGGTGTTTTCTGGTCGGGATATTGCCGCCATTCCCGCCGTGCTGGCGGCCAACGGCGTTGATCAGGCGCAGCTGGTCAAGGTGACGCCCACGGCGCGGGGCAACCTGTTGCAGGTGACCCTCGACAACGGTATCCAGCGGCGTTATTTCAACCTGCGGGATGGGGATGAATTAAGGGAGTTCGACCGCCACCAGGGGGAGTGGCTGGCGCGCTACTACACCGGCCTGACGGACACCCCCATCCGCTCCATGGCGCTGCAGACCACCTTCGATAACGCCTACCCTTCAGTCAACCGGCTGTTGCCGGTATGGCGTGTCGCGTTCGATACCGACGACAACCTCACCGCCTTTGTACACACCGAACTCAACGCCCTCGCCAGCCTCACCAACAACACCAAAACCCTGCAACAGGGGGTATTCCAGGCCCTCCACACCTGGAGCTGGCTCGACCGCCTGGAGCCCGCCCGGGTCTTGATTGTGCTGGTGCTGGTGGCCTCCCTCGCCGCCCTGTGTGTGACCGGCATGGTGCTGGCGCTGGCAATGCCACGCCGCAAGCTCAGGGGCGCACGGCGCTGGCACCGAGTGCTGGCCTGGGGTGTATGGCTGCCCCTGCTGGCCTTTGCCACCAGCGGCCTCTACCACCTGTTGCACAATGCCGGCGGCAGTGCCCCCGCGGGGTTGGCCTATGGCGCCCCCATTGCTCTGGGCCGCACTCCCGCGGGCCCTGTCACCGACTGGGTGGATTGGATAGGGGACCAGCCCCTCAACAGCATCACCCTGGTAAGCGGACCCGGGGGGCAGCTCCTGTACCGCCTGGGGCTTCCCTCGGGGAAGGCCCATCAGGGGCTTGACCACCATGCCCGCTTCAACGGCACCCCCACGGAAAAGCCCGCGCGCCTGATCGACGGGGTGACAGGCCAGGCGGCGTCCTTCACCGACGAGGACCTGGCACGATTTGCCGCCACCCAGCACCTGGGTATCAGTGCTGGGCAGATCGACGGCAGTGCCATGGTCACCAGTTTTGGTCCAGAGTACGACTTTCGCAACAAGCGCCTGCCGGTGTGGCGGGTAGATCACCCCCAGGGCACGGCATTTATCGACCCGGCCAATGGCGTGCTGGTGGACCACATCACCAGAGCCGACGGCTATGAGGGCCTCGCCTTCAGCGTTCTCCACAAGTGGAATTTTCTCAATCCGGTGATCGGTCGCCAGTTGCGGGATGGCCTGGCGGCCCTGGTCCTGGTGGTGGCCCTGGGGTTTGCCGGGCTGGGGTTTGTCATGCTGGTGCGGCGCCGGCCACCAGGCTACCCGCGCTCCTGAAGGTTTGTCGCAACCGCAGAGATTCCCTGACGCTTGTCGCTGCCGGCCCAATGGGGCGGCGACCGTGGGCAGGGCCTCCCCGATGACACATCCGGGCTGTAAGGTCGGCCGCGGTGCAATAAGGTCGCGGGGTTGGGAATAATCGACCTCGTCACCGTATACTTGCGAACACCACACATCTTGTAGTCGGCCCCGCCTATGCAGTCACACTGGCCAAACCCTATCTCAGTAGTCTGGTTGCTGGTGTTGACGGTGCTCTATTACATCGGCGTCAGGCTGAGTCTCACTGTGTTTGCCCACGCACCCGGACAGGGGAGTCTGCTGTGTTTGTCGGCGGGAGTCGGCCTGATCATGGCGATGGCCATCGGTTGGCGTGCCCTGCCGCTAATTGCCTTGGCGAGCTTTGCCGCCAATGCCCCGGAAATGTCAGATGCCGCGGGGGCAATCTCGCCCTGGGGGCACGGCGCCATCTCCGCCGTTGCCAATGGTGCAATACCCTGTGTGGCGGCGGCCCTGATGCGCTGGCGGTTGCCCTCAGGGCTGGTGGAAGCGCGGGATTTGACGCCGTTTTCCCTGTACGGCTGCCTGGTGCCAGCGCTGATTGGCGCCCTAGTTATCGCTGGAAACCTGGTTTGGGATGGCTATGTCACTCCGGCCCAGGGGCCAGGGCTGGTTGTGAATCTGATTATTGCCAACGGCCTGGGCATCCTGCTGGTGTGGCCGCTCTACCAGTTCTGGAGTGACTCCCCAGCCCTAAACACCGGCGGCTGGGGCTGGCTTACCCTCGCCTTGGCGGCCAACCTGGGCCTATTTTTCCTGGCGGCCCGGGGTTACGGACCGGTTGTCTTTTTGGTGCTGCCGGTGCTGCTGATGCTGATTGTCAAAACCGGCACCCAGGGGGTACTGTTGGCTTTGCTGCTCACCGTTGCCGCGCTGATCGCAGGATCAGCCTTGGTGCCGGGGCCCTGTACGGTGCCGGACAAGCCGGCGGCCAGACCCATGATGATGGGCTTTGTGTTTGCAGTGACCTACGTCACTCTGGCCCTAAGTCTTTACTACCGACAGCTGCTGGCCTCGGACAGTTCGCGCCTACAGTGGCGCGATGCGGCATTGCACGACTCCCTCACCCAGTTGGCCAATCGCCGGGCCCTGCTGAAGGAGCTGGCGGACGAGCACAGCCGGACCCAGCGCACCGGTCGCCCCTTTGCCTTGGCCATGCTGGATATCGACCACTTCAAGGATATCAATGACAGGTTTGGCCACCAGGCGGGGGACGAGGTGTTGAAGGCGGTGGCCGAGTTGCTGCGCAGTCAGTGCCGGGACCTGGATATCCCGGCGCGCATTGGCGGTGAGGAGTTTGCCATCGTGTTTCCAGAGACCAGCGCGGCGTCGGCGCTACCGGCGCTGGAGCGCATCCGCCGCGGGATTGCCGCCCTGGATCTGGGCTTGGATGTGGATGACATCCGTCTGACCATCAGCACTGGGGTTGCCGACGCCGGGGAAGCCGGTGGTGTCGAGGCCCTGATGGAAGAGGCTGACGCCCGCCTGTACCGGGCAAAGCGCAGTGGCAGAAACCGGATCGTCAGTGAGGGTGTGACGTCCTGACAGCCTGCCGAGGGGCGCTGGCCCCGAGCCCGGGTCGCCGGGGCGTGCGCCGGAAAAGTGCCTGTCATCGGCGACCAGCCTTTGCAGCTGGCTGCGCAATTTGCCCAGTTCCCTGCGCAAATGTTGCTCCTGGCGCTCGTTGCGGCTGGTGAGTACGTTCGCCAGCGCCCTTTGAGTCACCGCCAGATTGTGGTCGTACAGCACCCGGTAGTCGCGGGCGAAGTGCGCTTCCCGTTGCCCGAAGGCGATTCGCACCCGCTGCTGCCAGCCGGGCTCCCGCTGCAGTAACTCCGCCAGGGCGTCGAGCCACGCCTGGCGGGCTGCCAGCCAGGTGGCATCGGCGCGTTTCAGCTGGGTACTGGCGTGGCGAAGCTCTTCCCGCTGTGGCGGGGACAGTCGGCCCAGGTACTTGCGGCTGTTGTTGTGGAGGCTGTCATAGGCTTCCTCGCGGTATTCCCGATCGTCCCGGCCGAGGTATTCGTCCTCGTACTCCTGTTGGCGGGCCTGCAGTTCCCGCAAAAAATCCTGGACCTGCTGCTTGTCCAGTTCGGCCCCCAGGGCC
>CAZWUP010000293.1:0-3721 GCA_964637045.1 uncultured Porticoccaceae bacterium
GAAAGCCTCGGGCGGCGGTGATGGAGGACAGGTTGATGATGGCACCGCCGCGGCCCATATGCCTGGCCGCTTCGCGCATACCCATCTGCACACCCATCACGTTCACTTCCCAGAATGCCAGCGAGCGCTCCCTGTCCGCCTCGACAAGGAGGTGGCCAGAGGAGATGGCGGCGTTGTTGACGAGAATATCGAGGCGCCCATAGCTGGCCACCACTTGGTCGCACAGCGCCGCGATTCCAGCGTCACGACTCACATCCACCTGGCGGTATTCGCAGTGCCAGCCGGCAGCCTCCTCCCGGCAATCCGCCCTGTCCGCCACCACCACTGTCGCGCCGGCCTGTTGCAAACGCTGGCTGGTGGCCTTGCCGATACCGGAACCACCGCCAGTGACGATGGCGACTTTGCCCTTGAGGTCGAACATGATATTTCCTCTCTTGGTGTGTATCTGAATCGCTCAGGGTTACGATGGCAGATGTCTGGCGGGCACGGTTTTCGGTAGCCACAAACAGACGAAGGCGGCGAGACCCAGCAACAGGGCGCTGCCCAGCAACGGCACCCAGAAACCGGCTATGCCGGCGCCAGTGAGCGCAACACCCAGGGCAATCCCCCGCGCACGAACAAAAAAATGGTGATGGGCGGCACCAACACAATGGATGTGGAGCCAACACCTAGAATGGCGATAACGAAATAGGCCACCCAGAAATGTACGATATCCTGAACGATAAACGTCATCAGGATAACCGCCAGTCCGTAGCTCGCCAGGCTCAGCGCCCCCACCAGCGCCGCACCATACAAGGTCACACAGGCGACCCGCCAGGGAGCCCATCACAAAAACGGCAAGGGTCAGAAAACTTGCCGCCAGGGAAATATCGCTCCGCGACCAGCCAAACTCCGCCTGCAGCGGCGGGATGAAGGCATCGAGGCTGTAGAACAGGATGGCCGTCATGCCCGCCGTGAGGCCAATCGCCGAGGCCAGCAGCAGGCCCGTGCGGCCCCACACTTCACCCCGATAGGAGGACGGAGCCCTACTCATTGCCAGCGCCATACAGCACATCCAGCACCGCCGGGCTGGCCTGGTTGGCGGCTCCCAGCTTTTCCATCAACCGATAGGCGGGCAGGCCCCGCAGGCCCAGCACCGTGGGCCTGCCGTCCCGCACCATCTGGTAACGACCGTGGACGGGATAGACGCTGACCGTCGCGCCGGGCCTTTCCATCAGCGCACCGAGCAACGATGTCGACAGGCAGGCAACGGCCCTGTCCCGGTCGGCAAAGCGCAGCTCCAGGGCGGCGTCATAAATCACATCCGGGTGGTGATTGACATGGGGAGCCTGCCAGGCGTCGGCCTGGTAGGGCTGGAAAACATGCGATCTGGCCCACTGGATGGCGGGGCATCTCCCGGCGAGGGCAGCCACGGCTCCGCCCAGCCGCTGGCGGAAAACCGCCGCGTCGTCCCCATCCCCACCGGCCACCAGAACCAGTAGGGTGCCGCCGGTGTCCAGGTCCAGCGGCGAGACTGCCGCCTCGACGGCGACGTGGGTGACGCTGTCTCCACGTCGGGTACCGTACAGGTAGGTGCCGGCAAAGGCGTTCTGCTCATCCGCCTTGATCAGCTCCGTCACCGCGCTGGACGCTAGGCCGGCGATATCCGCTTCGCGGCAATAGGTCACTTCGGCAAGGCCGTGGATGGCTGCGGCTGCCGCCGAACTGTCCGCACTACCGGACAGCTCATCCCCCAGATGGTACTGGGTATAGGTCCAGAAACCGGGAATGCGCACCGCAAGGGTGCCGTGAAGATCCCGCCAGTAATCGCGAAAATCCTCTGTGGCTATGTCGGCTTTCTTCTCGATAAGGGCTATGGTCGCCATCTCGCCCGGGGAGCCTGCCGCGGGACAGACATCGGAAAATACCAGCGGCGAAGCGGCGGCGACCGCCATGGCAACCGCGCTGCGCAACCACTGCCGGCGTATTCCACGAGAATGCCTGGGAATGCTGTCCATGATACTGATGCTCTTGTTTATCCAGAATGCTTATCAAAAATGCTTGTCAGGAATTTACGAACCACGAAGCGGTCAGGCTGTCCCCCCTTCAGCGGCCTTTCTGCGCAGATAGTCCGCCATCACCCGGTCACGCTGGGCAGTGATAACCGCCATAAAGGGCAACTGTTCCAGCCGGGCAAAAGCCGCTTCCAGCCGAGGCCTGTCTGCCAGGATGTCCAAACCGTACTGTTTCAGCATCACCTGGCGTACGATGTGCAGGGAAAAATAACTGTAAAAATCCGCCAGTGTCACCGCTTCACCCATCAGGTAAGGTGCATCGAGGATCACCCGGTCAAAGGCCCCAAGGCCCCGCTCCACCAGCGGCAGGACTTCCTCCACATGAAGAGGATGATTGCTGCCAAACCAGAACACACCGGGAAACAGCCGGCGCGCCGGTATGTCGATATACAACTCGACAAACTTGATCAGTTGCCACACCCTGGCCCGCCGCACCGGATCACCGGGGTTCAGGGAAGGCGCGGGGAAAAGGTTTTCGAGGTAATCGAGAATCACCGTCGTTTCAGAAAGGCAGATGCCGTCATGCTCGATAAAGGGAATTTTCCCCATCGGGCTTTTGCGCAGAAAATCCTCATCTGCCGCAGCACTGAGGTGAACTTCCCGGAAAGGGACTTTCTTGCAATACAGCACCGCCAGCACCGTGTTGTAGTAATTGCTGACCGGGTTGCCGTACAGGGTGAGCATGGTTACGCCACGTCGTCGGCGGCAAGGTCGAACACCTTGCCGGGATTGAGAATGGCTTTGGGGTCCAACGTGGTCTTCAGCAACCGCATCAGCTCGATTTCGACCCCGGAGCGGGAAACGTGGAGAAAACCCTTCTTTTCCAGACCGATGCCATGTTCGGCGGATACGGACCCGCCCACCGACGCCAGCGGGTGGTAGACGCACTCCTCCACGGCGCGGATGTCCCCGGGCCGGTCGCTGCCGCAACCAATGGCGATATGCAAGTTTCCGTCACCCACATGGCCGAGAAAACAGATCCTCGCGCGCGGCCAGCGCCCGCACACCCGTGCGCGGACTTCTCCCATATAAGATTCCATCTCGCCGATGGGCAGACTCACGTCGAACGCCTGAAAAGGCTTCATATCCGCGAGAATATGTTCGAGATCCTCGCGAATCGCCCACAGGGATTCCCGCTCGCTTTCCGAACGAGGCAACACCGCGTCTTCGATCAACCCCTGTTCGAGCGCTTCGCCGAGGATGCTTTCAAACTGGTTCGCATCCCGCTGCTGGTCATAGCCCAGTGCTTCCAACAGAACAAAATAGGGGTAGGAAGCCGCAAGGGGTGGCCGGTGGCGCCCATCGGCAGTATTGGTGGCATAAAAATCCCGGTCGAGCACCTCAAAGGCACTGAGCATTCCCCCCAGGGAGCGATCCATGAAGCGCAGAAAACTGGCCACCCGTGAAAAATCCGTCAGGGCCACCATACAGGTGTTGCTGCTCAGGGGCTGTTCATACAGCCGCACCACCAGCCTGGTGATGATGCCGAGGGTGCCCTCCGTGCCCAAAAACAGTTGCTTGAGGTCGTAACCGGCATTGTTCTTGATCATCTTGTTCAGGGAGCTGACCACAGTGCCATCCGCCATCACCGCCTCGACCCCCAGCACCAGCTGGCGCATCATACCGTAGCGGATCACCCGCAGGCCGCCGGCATTGGTGGACGCATT
>CAZWUP010000294.1:0-3715 GCA_964637045.1 uncultured Porticoccaceae bacterium
GCGTGTGCTGTGCCATCTCTGCCGGTGCCTGCCCCCCCCCGATCACCCAGCCCATGGCCAGCGCCAGAGGCACCAGGGCCACCAGGCCCAGCACCAGTCGCCAACTGCCTGCGGCATCCAACAGGGGGACGGTGACGACAAAGGCCAAGCTGGTGCCCAGGGAGCCCATGATGGTGATCAGGGTATTGACATAGGGCTGTTCGCGGGCGGGGAACCAGGCCACCGTCAGCGGCCCGGTGGTGGGTGAGAACAGGCCGGCACCGATCCCAATCAGGATGCGGCTGGCCAGCAGCACCGCAAAACCGGAGGCGATGATCGCCGTCATCCCGCCCACGGCCATCAGGGTCAGGGCCAGGACGCTGGCCCACTTCAGGCCGAGTTTGTCCACAAACAAGCTGCCGAAAAAAATAAAGATCCCGTTGACGAGGGGGATGATGGTGAGCAGCATTCCCGCCTGACCCAGACCCACACCCAGGTCCGCCCGGATGGTGGTAAGCAGACTCGCCGGCGCCATCCACATAAACATATAGGTCATAGACCCCAGGGCCATCAGCGCAAAAATGATCCAGCGATAGGGGGAATTCGCCGCGCTGGGGTCGGCTGGCGGGGAGGGCACTGGCGTCATGGTAATTCCTGTGGAGGGCGGGGCCATAACGGCCTCTGGCGTGGTGAATATCAAGGTTGCTGCCTGACTGCCCGAGGTGGCGAGCCCTGGGGAATTGCTTCTACACCTATTTCAGCGCAGCTGAATGGCGGCTGTTCGCTCATTAGGGTCACCCAACTTGCCTATTCTGTCGGCATGAGGTTATGATCGAGAAAGCTTAACACGCGTCAGATAAAGTTTAACAGGCGTCAGACAAAGAATGGGCACTCTGGTGCCGCCACAGAGCCACGGCAAAAAAATCCCGCTTACCCCAGGCAACAACCGGCGGTGTGCGGTATTCAGCCACATCTTTCACATTTGACAAGAGCCACGCCCCTGCGGCGGTTTGGCTAAATTCAGGGGAATTCACTATGGAAAAGACACTGCAAAACAAGGTGGCGGTGATTACCGGCGCCGGCCGCGGCATGGGTAAAACCATCGCCGAAACCCTCGCTGCCCAGGGCGCCAAGGTGGTGCTCGGTGCCCGCACCCTGTCCTACGGGGAGGCCACCCGCAACGAATTTCTCGACAAGGGTTACACCGCTACCCTGTGTCAGTGCGACACCACGGTGCGGGAGGATTGCCGCAAGCTGATCGATCACGCAGTGACTGAGTTTGGCGGGGTGGATATCCTGGTGCACTGCGCCGCGGATATTCCGGTGGGTACCATTGACGTGCTGCCGGAGGACGATTTCACCCGCTGTATGACCAGCATCACCACCGCGGCTTTTTGGTTGACCAAGGATGCCATTCCCCATTTGGCCAAATCGGACGCCGGGCGCATTGTCTACATCTCTTCCACGGCGGCCATCAGCTCGCTGCCCGGCCTTGCCCACTACAGCGCCGCCAAGGCCGCCCTCGACGCCTTTGCCCGGGGCGCCGCCACCGAGCTGGGGGCCAAGGGTATTACCGTGAACACCGTCAATCCCGGGCTTATCGCCTCCGATCGGATGCAGTCTCACCTGTCCCCGGAGCACCAACGGATGATCAGCAGCCATCTGCCCATTGCCCGTCCCGGCACCACCCAGGAGATTGCCGATCTGGTTGCCTATATCGTCTCCGCCAAGGCCGGCTATATGACAGGTGCCAATGTGGTCATCGACGGTGGCTCCACCCTGGGTGGCAGCCAGGTTACGTCGCTGATGAAAAACTGAGGCTTTCCGATGTCTGTTGTCCCCTCCCTGGAGCAAGTCACCGACGCCGTTGAAAAGATGTTCGGCGGCAGGGTAACCGCCATCCACCGCCAGCTGCGCTGGCGCCCCACCTGGTTCGTCGATGTCGACAAGGACGGCCGGCAAATTCCCCTGGTGGTGCGCGGCGACCGCACGGACTCCGAAGCCCTGCCGCTGCGCCACGAGTTCAAGTTTCACAGCCTGCTGGAAGAGCACGGGATCAAGGTGCCCCATCTCTACGGATTTGCGGACGATATTTCTGCGGTGGTGATGGAGCGGGTGCCGGGCAAGCCGGACTTTGGCGGCGTCAGTCCCGAGGTGCGGGACACCGTGGTGGACGAGTATGTGCAGTTGCTGGCCAAGCTTCACAGCCTGGATCCCCAACCCTTTATCGATGCCGGCATTTACCATCCCCAACCGGGGGTGGATCCGGCGATCTTTCCCCATCAGCATATGGAGCGCCGCTACCGGGAGCGCAAGACCTATCCGGACCCCTTTGCCGAGTTCGGCCTGGGTTGGCTGAAGCGCCATCCACCCAAGGCCAATGGCCGCCTCGCGCCCTGTATCTGGGATACCGGCCAGTTTCACCATCACCAGGGCCATCTGGTGGTGGCCCTCGACCTGGAGTTCGGTTGTGTGGCCGATCCCATGGTGGACCTCACGGTGTGGCGGATGCGGGACACATTGATCGACTTTGGCGACTTTCGCAAAATTTACGACCGCTATGCCGAATTGACCGGCACCCCGGTGGATCTCGAGTCCATCAAGCGCCACCATTTTGGCGCCTGCCTGGGCAACCAGTTGCAGTTTGGCGCCGCAGTGGCCGCGCCGGTGGCCGACACCGACCAGATGAACTACATGCAGTGGAACAGTGAAACCAATTTGATGGCCACCGAGTTTCTTGCCGAGTACCTGGGGATTGATCTGCCCGGGGTAGAGGTGCCGGAAGCCCGCGCCACCCGCCAGGATGTCACCTTCGAGCACATGGTCAATTCCCTCAAGGGCATTGAGGCCGGGGACCCCTTTATGCAACACGAGGTGAGGCTGATGTTCCGCACCGCCCGCCATCTGTACCGCAGCAGCCAGATTGGCGCTGAGTTCGAGCGCCAGAACAGTGCCGACGTGGCGGCGCTTACCGGTCAGCAACCGGAGGACTGGCAGGACGCCGATCGCATTTTGGAGGCCTTCTGCATTGCCGACGCCGCGGAGGGCAAGCACGATGAAGCCCTGATCAAGCTGTTCCACAAACGCCACCTGCGCCTGCATATGACCCTGGGGCCGGCGGGATCCTCCATGGTCAGGCACTATCGGTGCCAGCGTTTCGACGGCACGCCAGTTCAAGTCATTCAGTATTGAGGAGCTAACCGATGATTCCCAAGGATTACCAACTCACCGACCAGGTGGCCATTGTCACCGGCGGCGGTGGTGGCATAGGTGCCGGCATTGCCCTGAAGCTTGCCGAGTTTGGCGCCGATGTGGCGGTGGTGGATATTGTCCCGGAGCGTGCCGAGGATATTGCCAGCAAAGTTCGCGCCCTCGGCCGCCGGGCCCTGGCCATTGCCGCCGACTGCATGGATACCGAGCAGGTTCGCGCCTTTGTCGCCCACACCGAACAGGAACTTGGCCGCATCGATATCCTGGTGAACAACGCCGGCGGTGTCAGTGGTCGGCCCTTTCTGGAGCAGAGTGAGCGCAGCTGGCGGCGCCATATCGATATCAACCTGGTGAGCATGCTGGCGGCCATCCACGCCGCGGCCCCAGTGATGATCAAGGGTGGCCGCGGCGGCGCCATCATCAATGTCACCAGTATCGAGGGCCAGCGGGCCGCGCCCTATTTTGCCGTCTATGCGGCCTGCAAGGCGGGAATGATCAGTTTCACCCGCTCCATGGCGACCGAATT
>CAZWUP010000295.1:0-3699 GCA_964637045.1 uncultured Porticoccaceae bacterium
CGGGTTACGAGATTGCTTCGTCGTTGCACTCCTCGCAATGACAAATAATCAGAGAGTTGTTAAAAGCCAGAATCGTGGATTGCTGCTCTGCGCTGGGCAGGCCCCACGAGACACCTTGGGCCCGCAATGACATGTGAGCCAGCAAGCCGGGGGGCCTCAAATCAACTGATTCATCTTCACAATGGGCACCAGCACCGCGCCGACGATCAGCACCACTACCAGGCCCATAAAGACGATCAGCGCCGGCTCCATCAGTTTGAGCAGTGTATCGACGCCATTGCGCAGGCGGGCGCTGTAGTAGTCGGAGACCTTCAACAGCATCTGGTCCAGCTCGCTGGAGGCCTCGCCGCTACTTACCATATGGAGCAGAAAGCCGGGTGCGACGGCCTCGGCCTTGAGGCTGTTGAACAGGCTGTTGCCCTGGCGCACCCGCTCGGTAACGGCTTCCAGGCGGCCCTTGAGGAACAGGTTGCCCACCCCGGCGGAGGAGATGGTCAGCGCCGACAGCACCGGCACCCCACTCTGCAGCAGGGTGCCCAGACTGCGGCACCAGTCCGCCAGGTTGGCCATGCGGATCCACTTGCCCACCAGGGGTGTGCCCAGCAGCAGGCGGTGCCAGCGCAGGCGCCGCCCGGGGTCGCGAAGGCTCAGCACGAAGCCGGTCCAGGCGATGGCGACGGCGGCCACCAGGTACAGGCCCCAGGCGCGAACAAAGTCGCTGAGGCCCATGGTGGCCCGGGTGAGCAGGGGCAGTTCCTGGCGGCTGTTGACGAACACCTTGGCCACCTGGGGCACCACAAAGCCCACCAGCACACTGATCACCACCACTGCCACCACGATCATCACCGCCGGGTAGATCATGCCTTTCATCAGGGTCTGGCGGTTTTCGTTGCCCACCTCCAGTTCGTCGGCCACCCGCGCCAGCACCCGGTGCAGGTGGCCGGTTTCCTCCCCCACCCCCACGGCGGCGATAATTTTTTCCGCCACCGTGAAGGGGGAGCGGCGCAGGCAGCTGGCAAAGCTGTGGCCTGAGGCGAGGCCCTCCCGCCAGCTCTCCAGCACCTGGCGCTGGTTGTTGCTGTCGCTCTGGTCGGCGGTGAGGCGCAGGGCCTCGTCGAGGGGCATGCCGGAGTTGACCAGGATGGCCAGCTGGCGCATCAGCAGGGACAGGTCGGCGTGGCCGATGCGGGGCTTGCGCCACTGCCACTTGCCGCCCTTGGCGGAGACTTCCTTTATCTCGCTGACAAACAGGCCCTTCTCCCCCAGCTCCCGGCGCAGCTGGCGCTGGGAGTCGGCGGCGCTGCTGGAGCGCACTTCCCTGCCCCCTTTGTCGTAGGCCAGGTACTGGTAGGTGGGCATCTCAGTTCACCTCCGGCCGGGGGCTACGCCGTGGTGACACGGAGCACCTCTTCCAGGCTGGTGACGCCCTGGGCCACCAGGTGGTAGCCCTCGTCGAGGATGGAGGGCACCTTGAGGCGGATGGCCGCTTCCAGCTGGCCCTCCCCGGCCTTGTCGTGAATCAGCTTTTGCAGGGCGTCGTCGATTTCCACCAACTCCAGCAGGGCGCGGCGGCCCAGGTAGCCGGTCCAGTTGCAGTGTTCGCAGCCCTTGGCGCGGAAAAAGTGCGCCCCCTTGTCCAGGGCCAGCTGCTTGCGCAGGGGCTTGTCCGCTTCGTAGGGCTCCTTGCAGTGGTCGCAGAGCTTGCGCACCAGGCGCTGGGCGAGCACCCCGCGCAGGGTGGAGGCGAGGAGGAAACCGTCGATGCCCAGGTCCTGCATCCGGGTCACCGCGCCGGCGGCAGTGTTGGTGTGCAGGGTGGACAATAGCAGGTGGCCGGTGAGGCTGGCCTGCACCGCGATTTCCGCGGTTTCGCCGTCGCGGATCTCGCCGATCAGGATTACGTCCGGGTCCTGGCGGAGGATGGCCCTCAAGCCCCGGGCAAAGCTCATGCCGGCCCGCAGGTTGATCTGGGTCTGGCTGATGCCGGGCAGGTCGTACTCCACCGGGTCTTCCACCGTCATGATGTTGCGGTCCCGGCGATCCATTTGCTGAAGGGCGGCGTAGAGGGTGGTGGTCTTGCCCGAGCCGGTGGGCCCGGTGACCAGGATCATGCCGTGGGGGCGGGCGATAAGGCGGTCGAGCACCGCCCGCTGGTCGGGCCTGATGCCCAGGTCGTCCACGGTGAGCTTGGCCGCCGACTTGTCCAGCAACCGCATCACCACCCGCTCGCCGTAGGTGGAGGGCATGGTGGAAACCCGCAAATCCACACTGCGGCCCCCCAGGCGCACGCTCATGCGGCCATCCTGGGGCAGGCGCTTTTCGGAAATATCCAGCTTCGCCATCACCTTGATGCGGGAAATCAGCAGCGGCGTGATATGGGCCGCCGGGGTCAGCACGGTGCGCAACACACCGTCGAGGCGGAAGCGCACCTTGGCGTCGTTCTGGTAGGGCTCGATATGAATGTCGGAAGCCTTTTCGTTGAGGGCCTCGGCGAGAATGGCGTTGAGCAGGCGAATAATGGGGGCGTCGTCGTCCTGGTCCAGCAGGTCCCCCATGTCCTCCAGGCTGCCCGCCACCGCCTGCAGATCCAGGTTGTCCTCGATATCCGCCATCACCACCGCCGAGCTGTCCTTGCGCCCGGCGTACATGGCCTGCAAACGGCTTTCAAAGGCCTGGTCGTCGAGCCACTCCAGCCGCGGCGCAGTGCCCAGCACTCGCTGCACTTCCAGTACTGCGTGAACGGGCGCGGCCCGGGTGAGCAGCAGGCAGTGGCGGTCGCCGTCCAGCATCAGGTGGTGCTTGCGGGCGAATTCGAAGGGCAGTAGATCCATGGTGCTCCGCGGTTCCAGGTTGGCCAGGGGGGGTCGACAGTATCTGCCTGGCGGGCCTGCAGGGCAAAGGCCGGCGCCGCAAATAAGGGAGCCAGTGTCGCGGGCCATTATGACAAAAAAATGACACCCTGGGAGCAGATGCCAGGGGCAGTCAATATTGACAATCCTTGCCAATTCATGCCATCTTTTTTTGACAGCAACCAGGAGTCCCGCCATGGCCACCATGAATGTCTCACTGCCCGACCCCATGCGCGATTGGGTGCAGTCCCGCATCGACAGCGGCCTGTACGCCAACAACAGCGACTATATCCGAGACCTGATCCGCCGCGACCAGCAGCGGGTGCAAAAAATCAAAGCCCTGCAGGCGGCCATCGACGAAGGCTTGGCCAGCGGGGTGGCGGAGGATTTTGACAAGGAAGATTTCAAACAGCGGATGAGGGAACATCACGATGACAAAATACCAGCTCCAACCCGCCGCTGAACAAGATCTGGAAGCGATCTGGCTCTATTCCGTCAATCGTTGGGGAGTTCCCCAGGCCGATGCCTATATCGACGATCTGGACGAATGCTTTCATCTCCTGGCAAACGAACCTCTATTGGCGTCTGTGCGCAAAGAATTCAACCCGCCAGTGCGCATCCACAGCCACCGCCAGCACCTGGTTGTTTATACCCTGAGTGAACAGGGTGTTGTCATCGTTCGTGTGCTGCACCAGTCGATGGAGATCGGCCAGCAACTCGCCATCCCCGAAGACCACCAGGCTTGACTTTCAGCGGGTCAGCAGCCCTGCCAGGGCAGCCATCCTCTCCCGTCCCATCATTTGTGGTAGGGATGTCCGGCGTTGATAGTCCACGCCCGATAGAGCTGCTC
>CAZWUP010000296.1:0-3691 GCA_964637045.1 uncultured Porticoccaceae bacterium
CAGTTCAGGTTTCTCCGCCCCCAGGCGCAGGCTGGTGCGTGGAAAGTTGGCGCCGGCGGCGGCGTAGAGCCAGGTGACGATTAATACCAGGTAGTCGCAGCCGCTGCCCTCGATGGCCTCCAGCCCGGCGCACTTGGTGCGGCCATAGGTGTTGAGGGGCGCCCTGGGGTCCGTCTCCAGCCAGGGCTGGTGCTTGCTGCCGTCGAAAATATAGTCGGTGCCATAGTCCACCAACAGGGCCTGGTTGGCGGCGGCCCAGGTGGCCAGTACAGCGGGCAAGCCGCTGTTGAGGGCCGCCGCCAGCTCCGGCTCGGACTCGGCCCTGTCCACCGCGGTGTAGGCGGCGGCATTGACGATGACGGTGGGCTGGCGGGACGCCAGCAGGCGCAGCACGGCATCCCGGTCGGCGAGATCGCAGTCCTCGCGGGTAACCGGAATAACCTGGCCCAGGGCGGGCAGGGCCTTGCTGAGCTCCCGGCCCAACTGGCCCGCGGCCCCCAACAGCAGAATGCGGGGTTGTGGGTCGGTCACAGAGTCAGTCGCCATAGTGTGCGGAAATCCAGTCCCGGTAGCTGCCGGAGACAATATGGGCCACCCAGTCCGGGTTGGCAAGGTACCAGTCGATGGTTTTGGCCAGGCCGCTGGCAAAGGTTTCCACCGGGGCCCAACCCAGCTCCCGCTGGATCTTGCCGGCGTCGATGGCGTAGCGGCGGTCGTGGCCGGGGCGGTCCTTGATGGATGTGATCAGGTCGCGGTAGCTGCGGATTCCCGGTGGCTTTTGCGGGGCTTTTGTTTCCAGCAGGTCACAGAGGGCTTCGACCACGTCGATATTGGCCATTTCGTTGTGGCCGCCGATATTGTAGGTCTCCCCCACCCTGCCCTCGCGCACCACCAGCCACAGGGCCCGGGCGTGATCCTCCACATACAGCCAGTCGCGGATCTGCCGGCCGTCACCGTACACCGGCAGGGGCTTGCCCCCCAGGGCGTTGAGGATCATCAGCGGAATCAGCTTTTCCGGAAACTGGCAGGGGCCGTAGTTGTTGGAGCAATTGCTGACCACCACCGGCAGGCCGAAGGTGCGGTGCCAGGCCCGCACCAGGTGGTCCGACCCCGCCTTGCTGGCGGAATAGGGCGAGCTGGGGGCATAGGGGGTGGCTTCGGTGAACAGCGCGTCCGTGCCCTCCAGATCCCCGTAGACCTCGTCGGTGGAGATATGGTGGAAGCGGAATGCCGCTTGCCCCTCCGCGGGCAAGGTGGACCAGTACTGACGGGCGGCCTCCAGCAGTGTGTAGGTGCCCAGCACATTGGTTTGAATAAAGTCGCCGGGGGCGTGAATGGAGCGGTCCACGTGGCTCTCCGCCGCCAGGTGCATAATGGCGTCGGGGCGAAAGTCGGCAAGCAGCGCGTCCATGGCCGGGCGGTCACAGATATCGGCCCGCTGAAAGCGGTAGCGGGGATTCCCCCCCACCGCCGCCAGGGACTCGGGATTGGCGGCGTAGGTAAGCTTGTCGACGTTGAGCACCGAGGCTCCGGTGTCGTCAATCAGATAGCGGATCAGCGCCGAGCCGATAAATCCGCTGCCACCGGTGATTAATACGTTCATGGCGCTCCTGGTTGACCTGATGGCGCAATTCGGCAGGCTGTCACGCCTTGGGCAGGGTGACGCCGCGCTGGCCCTGGTATTTGCCGCCGCGATCCTTGTAGGACACTTCGCAGACTTCGTCGGCCTCGAAGAACAGCATCTGGGCCACCCCCTCGTGGGCGTAGATCTTGGCCGGCAGATTGGTGGTGTTGGAGAATTCCAGGGTGACATGGCCCTCCCACTCCGGCTCCAACGGGGTGACGTTGACGATGATGCCGCAGCGGGCGTAGGTGGACTTGCCCAGACAGATGGTGAGCACGCTGCGGGGGATACGGAAATACTCCACGGTGCGGGCCAGGGCAAAGGAATTGGGGGGGATGATGCAGTAGTCCCCCTTGACATCGACAAAGGCGTCGTTGTCGAAGTTCTTGGGATCCACGGTGCGGGAGTGGATATTGGTGAAGATCTTGAACTCGTCGGCGCAGCGCACGTCGTAACCGTAGCTGGACACCCCGTAGGAAATCACCTTGGGGCCCTTGGGGTCCGGCTGGCGCACCTGGGCGCCCTGGAAGGGCTCGATCATGCCGTGCTCCCGGGCCATGCGGGTGATCCACTTGTCGGATTTGATGCTCATCTTGAATGCCTTGGCTGCTGGTTGCAAAGGGCGGAATCATACCCGCTGGGCGGGGGTACTCCAAGTGGCTGCACTAAACCAGTCCCCTGGCCACCAGCAATTCGATGCAGGCCTTTTCGATAGGCTTTTCCGAGATCGTCTTGGGAATCTCGTCCAGCACCTGGAAAATCTCCGGCACATCGTTGCGCTCCAGGTGCGCGCGACAGTAGGCGAGCAACTGGTTGCCGTCATAGGCGGTCGGGTCCGTTGGCACCACCGCCGCCACCAGGGTTTTCTCGCCGGCGACATTGCTGGCGGTGGCCACGCCATAGACAAACACATCCGCCACCAGGGGTGAATCCATCAGCACGGTTTCCACCAGGGTGGTGTTGACGAAATCCCCATTGCGGCGCACACCGCCGCCAACCCGGTGGTGGAAGTAGAACCAGCCGTTCTCATCCTTGTGGCCCAGATCCCCCATGTGGAGCCAACCGTCGCGAACCTTGTCGGAAGAGGCTTCGGGATTCTTGTAGTACTGCACGACGATGGGGCTGTTGTCCTCCCGGCGGAAACAGATTTCCCCCTCCACATTGGGGGGGCAGATATTGCCCTCGGCATCGAGAATCTCCGCCACCCAGCCGTAGGACGGTTTGCCGATGCTGCCCACCGGCCCCTCACCGGGGGCATTGCGCATACCACCGCCCTCGGTGGCGCCATAGCCTTCCGCCAGCAGCAGACCGAAGCGCTTTTCAAACTTTTGCCACAGATGGGCCGGCATTCCCGAGCTCTGGACGACCCGCACCGGGTTGTCGGCGTCGTCGGGCTTTTCCGGCATGGCGTAGATTTCGGGGATCATCCCCCCCAACAGGTTGAAGGTGGTGCAACCGTAGTGGCGGATAATGTCCCACAACCGGCTCTTGGTGAACTTGCGGCTGAGGACACAGGGAATCTCCTGACCCAGGGCGCCAGCCAGGGTACCCTGGGCATTGACATGGGTGAGGGACAACCCTGTGTAGTACCTGTCGCTGGTTGTGATACCGGTAACCAGGGGGCTCAGGGTAAGCCCCATATACTTCTGGTGGGGGAAGAGTACCGCCTTGGGGTTGCCGGTGGTGCCTGAGGTAAACAGCATAAACATGGTGTCCTCGGGGCCCTGTTCCGCATGGCTCAGGGGCGCCCCCGCCGCAGCGACCAGATCCCGATAGTCCGCCAGTGGCAGCGGCGTCCGAGGAAGGGCAACGTCAGCCGCCGTGGGCACCACCATCAACCACTTGAGCTGGGGACAGTCCGCCACAACCGCCAGCACCGACGCCAGGCAGTAGTCGGCGCAGATCGCCCCCTGACAGTCGGTGAAATCGAGCATATAGCTGAGTTTGGCGCCCATGGTGCGGGGGTCAATGGGAATGAACGCGGCGCCGAGAATGCCGCTGGCCACCATGGTCTCCACAAACTCCGGGTGATTGTTCATCATCACCGCCAGTTTGTCCCCCTGCCCC
>CAZWUP010000297.1:0-3683 GCA_964637045.1 uncultured Porticoccaceae bacterium
TAAGGCCCTCTATGGCACTAGCCTGGTCTGTGGTTTCGCCCATATTTGCGGCTACCCTGTGGGGGTGGTCGCCAACAACGGGATTCTGTTCGGCGAGTCCGCCCAGAAGGGGGCGCACTTTGTCGAGCTTTGCGCCCAGCGCAAAATTCCCCTGGTGTTCCTGCAGAACATCACCGGCTTTATGGTGGGCCGCAAGTACGAGGCCGAGGGTATCGCCCGCCACGGCGCCAAACTGGTCACTGCGGTGGCCTGTGCCCAGGTGCCCAAGCTGACGGTAATCATCGGCGGCTCTTTTGGCGCCGGCAACTACGGCATGTGCGGCAGGGCCTATGATCCCCGCTTTTTGTTTATGTGGCCCAACGCCAGGATCTCGGTAATGGGGGGCGAGCAGGCGGCCGGCGTCCTGGTACAGGTCAAAAAGGATCAGTTGGAAAAACAGGGCAAAGCCCTTGATCCCCAGGCGGAGGCGGCTATCCGCGACCCCATCACCAGCAAATACGAACGGGAGGGCCACCCCTACTACGCCTCGGCCAGGCTCTGGGATGACGGCGTGATCGACCCCGCGGATACCCGGGACGTGCTCGGGCTGGCGCTGTCCGCCTGCCTCAACCGGGAAATCGACGAGACCCGCTTCGGCGTGTTTCGCATGTAGCGGCACCAGAGGATCAGCCATGAGCACGGTTACCACCACTATCGATTCCCGCGGCGTCGCCTGGGTGGCGCTCAACAATGCCGAGCGCCACAACGCCTTCAACGACGAGACTATCGCTGAGCTGACGGCGGCCTTCGGCAACCTTGGCGGACGGGGGGATGTGCGGGTGATGGTGCTCAGCTCCGCGGGCAAGAGCTTTTCCGCGGGCGCCGATCTCGCCTGGATGCAGCGCATGGCGGACTACAGCCGCGCCGAAAACCTCCAGGATGCGCGGCTGCTGGCCGCCATGTTCAGCACCCTGGATGCCCTGCCCATGGTTACCATCGCCCGGGTCCAGGGCGCAGCCATCGGTGGCGGTGTGGGCCTGGTGAGCTGTTGCGACCTGGCGGTGGCCAGTACCCGCGCCAGCTTTTGTCTGTCGGAGGTGCGCATCGGACTGATCCCCGCCACCATCTCTCCCTATGTGATCAGAGCCATCGGCGAGCGCGCCGCCGGGCGCTATTTCACCACCGCGGAAAGATTCTCCGCCGAGCGGGCACGGGAACTCGGCCTGGTGAGTGAAGTGGTGGCCGAAGGTGAGCTGGATGGGGCGGTGGCTGCCCTGGTGGAAGGGCTGTTGGGCAACAGCCCCGCCGCGGTCCGCGCCGCCAAGCAGTTGGTGCGGGATATCGGTGGCCGGGCCGTGGAGCCGGCCCTGGTGGAGGACACCTGTGAACGGATCGCTGCCATCAGGGTGTCGTCAGAGGGCCAGGAGGGATTGCAGGCGTTTCTGCACAAGCGCCAGCCGGGCTGGGTGCACAATGTCAGCCCGCCTTCACCCGAAGGCTCGGGCAGCGGGGATTAACAAGAGCGGACCATGTTCAATAAAATACTGATTGCCAACCGGGGCGAAATCGCCTGCCGGGTCATCAAAACCGCACACCGGATGGGTATCCGTACCGTGGCGGTGTACTCCGACGCCGACCGGGAGGCCCTCCATGTGCGGATGGCGGACGAAGCTGTCCATATCGGCGCGGCGCCATCCCGCGACTCCTACCTGTGTCAGGAGAAAATTCTCGCCGCGGCGCTGGCTACTGGCGCCCAGGCCATCCATCCCGGCTATGGTTTCCTGTCGGAAAACGCGGATTTCAGCCGCCGTTGCCAAGCCCAGGGGCTGGTTTTTATCGGCCCCACCCCGGTCGCCATCGAGGCCATGGGTTCCAAGTCCGCCGCCAAGCAGATCATGGAGGAGGCGGGTGTTCCCCTGGTGCCGGGCTATCACGGCAAGGGTCAGGATCCCGAGCTGCTGCGGGAGGCCGCCGCCCATATCGGCTATCCGGTGCTGCTCAAGGCAGCGGCTGGCGGCGGTGGCAAGGGCATGCGCGAGGTGTGGGGCCCGGGGGAGTTTGACGAGGCGCTCGCCGCCGCCCGGCGGGAAGCCAAATCCAGCTTTGGCGACGATACCATGTTGGTGGAGAAGTACCTGACCGGGCCCCGCCACGTGGAAATCCAGGTGTTCTGCGATGCCGGCGGCAACGGGGTCTATCTGTTCGAGCGGGACTGCTCCCTGCAGAGGCGCCATCAAAAGGTGGTGGAAGAGGCCCCGGCGCCAGGGGTGTCTGCGGATCTCCGTGAGGCCATGGGCAAGGCTGCCCTGCGGGCTGCCCAGGCCATCGACTACCTCGGCGCGGGCACCGTGGAATTCCTGTTGGACGGGGATGGCGCCTTCTATTTTATGGAAATGAACACCAGGCTCCAGGTGGAACACCCGGTCACGGAAATGATCACTGGCCAGGATCTGGTGGAGTGGCAGCTGCGTGTCGCCGCCGGCGAGAACCTCCCTCTGCGCCAGGATGCACTGGCCATTCACGGCCACGCCATTGAAGTGCGGGTCTATGCGGAAGACCCGGACAACGACTTTCTTCCCGCCACCGGCACCCTCCATTACCTGCAGCCACCGGCGGAATCCAGCCATGTGCGGGTGGATACCGGCGTCCAGCAGGGGGACGAGGTCAGCGTTTACTACGACCCCATGATCGCCAAGTTGATTGTCTGGGATGAAAACCGCGAGCGGGCGCTGGACCGTCTGGCGGAGGCCCTCGCCAGTTACCATATCGGCGGTGTCACCACCAATATCGGCTTGCTCTACAACATTGCCACCAGTGTGGCGTTTCGCGCGGCCCACTTGGATACGGGCTTTATCCACCGCCATCGGGAGGAGTTGTTTCCCGAGCAGCGCGGGGATAACAGCGAACACCTGGCGGCCATCGCCCTCTACCTGGTGCTGCGTCAGAAGCAGCAGGCCCTGAGGGCATGCAACCCCAGCGACCCTTTGTCCCCGTGGAATGCCAGCAACAGTTGGCGTCTCAACGAAACCCATGGGCAGCGCCTGCAGATCAGCCTCGAAGGCCGAGTGTTCGACGTGGGCATCGAGGAGCAGCGCCACTCCGGGGATCAGTCCTTCGCGGTGGTCGTTGGCGGCAGCAGGGTGTGGGTGAGGGGCGAGCTGGAGGGCAATACTCTGGACGCCACCATCGCCGGTCATCGCCGCCGCTTTACCCTGGCGCCCCACCACAACCAGGTGACCCTGTTCACCGGCAGCGAGGCCCTGCATTTTCACCAGCTGGTGCCCGACTTCGATAGCGAGGAGGCGGACAGCACCGGCAATCTCACCGCGCCCATGAACGGCACCCTGGTGGCGTTGTTGGTGTCCACCGGGCAGCAGGTGAGCCGGGGTGACACCCTGCTGGTGATGGAGGCGATGAAAATGGAGCACAGGATCAAGGCCCCCGCCGATGGGGAGGTGGCAGAATTCTTCTACGGCCCCGGGGATCTGGTGGACGGCGGCGCCGAGCTGCTGGTGTTCAGGGCCAGGGAATAGGCGGGTCGAGGGAGGAGTCATGACGTCACAACCACGGCGGGTAAAAATTGTCGAAGTGGGCCCCAGGGACGGTCTGCAAAACGAAAAGGCTCCGCTGGCAACCGGGGTCAAGGTGGAGTTGATTCAGCGCCTGGCGGACTGCGGGCTGACCCATATCGAGGGCGGAAGCTT
>CAZWUP010000298.1:0-3660 GCA_964637045.1 uncultured Porticoccaceae bacterium
ACACCAGGTCGATCACCACGTCCTTCTTGAACTGGTAGCGGTAGTCCATGGCCAGATTGGTGACGAACATCACGGCGTCCGGGTCGTCCCCGTTGACGTGAAAAATGGGCGCCTGGACCATCTTGGCGACATCGGTACAGTACTCGGTGGAGCGGGCGTCGTCCTGGCGGTTGGTGGTGAACCCGACCTGGTTGTTGATCACCAGGTGGACTGTGCCACCGGTCTTGTAGGCGCGGGTCTGGGACAGCTGGAAGGTTTCCATCACCACCCCCTGACCGGCAAAGGCGGCGTCGCCGTGGATGATCAACGGCACCACCTGGTCGCCGCTGGGATCCTCGCGGCGATCCTGGCGGGCGCGGGCGGAACCGATCACCACCGGGGCGGCGATTTCCAGGTGGGAGGGGTTGAAGCCCAGGGCCAGGTGTACCTCGCCGCCGGGAGTCAGGCGGTTGGAGGAAAAGCCCTGGTGGTACTTGACGTCGCCGGAGGTGTTGATCAGCCGCTTGCCGGCGAACTCGTCGAACAGTTCCGCCGGGTTCTTGCCCATGATATTGACCAGCACGTTCAACCGGCCCCGGTGGGCCATGCCGATCACCACCTCCTTGCCGCCGTATTCGCCGGCCCTGTCGATCAGGCCGTCGAGCATGGGGATCAGGCTCTCCGCACCCTCCAGGCCAAAGCGCTTGGTGCCGGGGAACTTGGAGTCCAGGTGCTTTTCCAGGCCCTCGGCGGCGGTCAGTCGCTGCAGCACATGGAGTCGCTCATTGGGGGTCACCTTGGGCTTGCCGCGAACACTCTCCAGGCGCTGGCGCAACCACTGGGTCTCCTCAAAGGAGGTGACGTGCATGCACTCGGCACCAATGGCGCCGCAGTAGGTTTCCTCCAGGGCGGTGACAATCTCCCTGAGGGTGGCCTCCTGCTTGCCGATATACAGGGTGCTGGCCTGAAAGGTGGTGTCCAGGTCGGACTCGGTAAAGCCGTGGAACTGCAATTCGAGGTCCGCCGCTGGCGCCCGCTTCCAGATCCCCAGGGGGTCCAGGTTGGCCTTCTGGTGGCCGCGATTGCGGTAGGAGCTGATCAGACTCTGAACCTTGACCTGTTTGCGCTCGTGCTCGATATTGACGCCGCCGGAACCCGGTGCGGGCATCGGCCGGGCGCGCCGCCGGCCAAGCAGTTCGAAGTGATTGCGAATGGTGTCGTGGGACAGGTCGGTGGCGGGGCCGTTGTCGACTCTCGGCAGGGAATCAAAAAAGGCCCGCCACTTTTCAGTGACGGCATTGGGGTCGTGCAAATAGACCTCGTAGAGGTCTTCAATATAGGCGGCATTGGCCCCGGAGTAGGAAGATGTCCGGAAAAAATGCTCCATGATGCTATCTTGCATCGTACGGGTTTCCTGAGTGCGGTTGTCGATTGAGTTAGTTCACCTTCTTCATCTGCTCAGTTACTGGCTAAAAACGCGCCGTCATTATTGTTATCAGGTTCCGCTTCTCAGCAGCATATTGCGAATGTGGCCGATGGCCCTGGTGGGGTTGAGGCCCTTGGGACACACCGCCACGCAGTTCTGGATACCGTGGCAGCGGAATACGCTGAACGGGTCGTCGAGCTTGGCCAGGCGCTCCTCGGTGGCGGTATCCCTGCTGTCCGCCAGAAAGCGGTAGGCCTGGAGCAGGCCGGCGGGGCCGATAAACTTGTCCGGATTCCACCAGAAGGAGGGGCAGCTGGTGGAGCAGCAGGCGCAGAGGATGCACTCGTACAGACCGTCCAGCTTGGCGCGCTCCTCCGGCGACTGCAGGCGCTCGATGGCCGGCGCCGGGGTGTTGTTGATCAGGTAGGGCTGAACCTTCTCGTACTGGGCGTAGAACTGGCTCATATCGATCACCAGGTCGCGGATCACCGGCAGTCCGGGCAGCGGGCGCAGCACCAGGCGGTTGTCCTTGACGCAGGCCGACAGGGGAGTGATGCACGCCAGGCCATTTTTGCCGGAGATATTCATACCGTCGGAGCCACACACCCCTTCGCGACAGGAGCGGCGGTAAGCGAGGGTGGCGTCCTGGGCCTTGAGCAACTCCAGGACATCGAGAACCATCAGGTCCTTGCCGGCGGTGTCCACCTCATAGTCTTTCATATAAGGGGCAGTGTCGGTCTCGGGGTTGTAGCGATAAATACTAACTTTCAGCATGACTTCAATACCCTGATATCAATAGGTACGGGCTTTCGGCGCGAAAGCTTCACGGGTTTTGGGGGCAAAGTTGACCTGGCGCTTGCCCACTGACTTGGTCTCCGGGTAGTACATGGAGTGACACAGCCAGTTCTGGTCATCGCGGTCCGGGTAGTCTTCGCGGGCGTGGGCGCCACGGCTCTCGGTGCGCACTTCGGCGGCAATGGCGGTGGCTTCGGCAACTTCGAGGAGATTTTGCAGCTCCAGAGCTTCGATCCGCGCGGTGTTGTAGGCCTGACTCTTGTCAGTGAGTACAACATTCTCGATGCGGGGACGCAACTCCGCCAGCTTCTGAATGCCCTGCTGCATGTAATCGCCGCGGCGGAACACACCGAAGTAGTTCTGCATGGTATTTTGCAGCTCCTTGCGCAGCTCCGCCGCACCTTCGCCGCCAGAGGAGTTGTTGACCCGGTTGAGACGGGCCATGGCGGCCTCGATATCGGACTCGGAGGCATCCCGCATCTCGATGCCCTCCCGCAGGGACTTCTCGATAAACAGCCCCGAGGCGCGGCCGAACACCACCAGGTCGAGCAGCGAGTTGCCCCCCAGGCGATTGGCGCCGTGCACCGAGACACAGGCCACTTCGCCACAGGCGAAGAAGCCGTCGATCACCTTGTCCTGACCGTTGACGCCGGTGAGGGCCTGGCCGTGAACATTGGTGGGAATGCCGCCCATCATATAGTGGCAGGTGGGCACCACCGGGATTGGCTCCTTTACCGGATCGGCGTGGGCGAAGGTAATGGACAGCTCGCAGATGCCCGGCAGGCGGCTGTGGAGCACCTCCTCCCCCAGGTGATCCAGCTTGAGGTAGACGTGATCCCCTTCCGGACCGCAGCCGCGGCCTTCGAGAATCTCCAGAATCATGGAGCGGGCGACCACGTCGCGGCCGGCGAGATCCTTGGCGTTGGGGGCGTAGCGCTCCATGAAACGCTCGCCGTCCTTGTTGATCAGGTAGCCACCTTCACCGCGGCAACCCTCGGTCACCAGGGTGCCGGCACCGTAGATACCGGTGGGGTGGAACTGCCACATTTCCATGTCCTGGAGGGGGTAGCCGGCCCGCAGGGCCATGGCCACACCGTCCCCGGTATTGATATGGGCGTTGGTGGTGGAGGCGTAGATGCGCCCTGCCCCGCCAGTGGCGAAGACGGTAGCCTTGGACTTGACGTAGACGGTTTCGCCGGTTTCGATGTTGATGGCGATCACGCCGACCACGGCGTCGTCCTGATTCTTGACGATATCCACCGCGAACCACTCGTTGAGGAACACGGTGTTGTTCTTCAGATTGGTCTGATAGAGGGTGTGCAACAGGGCGTGACCGGTGCGGTCCGCCGCAGCGCAGGTGCGGGCCGCCTGGCCGCCCTCACCGAAATTTTTGGACTGGCCGCCAAAGGGGCGCTGGTAGATGCGGCCCTCCTCGGTGCGGGAGAACGGCAGGCCCATGT
>CAZWUP010000299.1:0-3658 GCA_964637045.1 uncultured Porticoccaceae bacterium
CGTCGAGGAACAGTACCCGGGGCTCGTGGGCCAGGGCCTTGGCGATCAGCACCCGCCGCTTCATGCCGCCGGACAGGGCCAGCATTCTGGCGTCCCGCTTGTCCCACAGGGAGAGGTCGCGCAACACCTGTTCGATATGGGCGGGGTTGGGCGCAAGGCCAAACAGGCCCCGGCTGAAGCTCACCGTGGCCCACACCGTCTCGAACCCTTCGTTGAGCAGCTCCTGGGGCACCAGGCCGATGGCGGCGCGGGCGCCGCGGAAATCGCGGCGAATGTCGTGGCCAGCCACCACAACCTCCCCGGGTCCCGGGTTGACGATGCCGCAGATGATACTGATCAGCGTGGTCTTGCCCGCCCCGTTGGGGCCGAGCAGGGCGAAGATCTCGCCGCGGCGAATGTCGAGATTGATATCCGTCAGGGCAGGCTGCCCGGAGCGGTAGGTCTTGTTGAGCTGGCGAATAGAAACTATGGCGTCTAGAGCTGGGGGGTCCACCGGGCCTCCTGGGTGGGAATGGCAACTTGAGGGGCATTGTACACCCTGGGGCTGTCCCTGAAGCTGGCGTTAACAGGTTCCTTGAAAAGGTCTGCAGAGGCGTGGCGGGGTTCCGCCAGGGGGGGAATGTCGTTTGACCAGGGCCAGTTGCGACGCCTGCTTTTACGCGTGATAAGATTGTCGCCACAACAGCTTCCCGGCCCCCGGGCCGTCAACGGCGCCAGGGGTAGAGCGATTTTCCACGCCAAAGCCCACAGTTACGGAGTCCCCAATGAGTCTCACCCTCACCGTCAACAACCAGCCGCTGACGGTTGATGCCGAACCCGACACCCCGCTGCTGTGGGTGTTGAGGGATTATCTCGGCCTTACCGGCACCAAGTTCGGCTGCGGCATCGCCCAGTGCGGCGCCTGCACCGTGCACCTCGACGGTGTCCCGGTGCGCTCCTGCAGCATTCCCCTCAGTGCCGTCACCACCATGAAAATTACCACCATCGAGGGGCTTTCCAGCGCCGGCGACCATCCCCTGCAGAAAGCCTGGTTCGATGTCAATGTGCCCCAGTGCGGCTACTGTCAGGCGGGGATGTTGATGGCCGCCGCCGCCTTGCTGGCCAGCAACCCCAAGCCCAGTGACCGGGATATCGATCAGGCGGTCACCAATATCTGCCGCTGTGGCACCTATCCCAGGGTGCGCACCGCCATTCACCGGGCCGCCGCCGAGCTGGCCAGCGATGCGATGGACGGAGGGGACGTGTCATGAGCACAGTGGATCTCAATCGCCGCCAGTTTATCCTTGCCTCCGCTACCGTTGCCGGCGGCCTGGCCCTCGGCTTCGCCACCGGCAGCGCCGCCGGGTCGACCTCTCCAGCGAAGGGGGGCTTTGAGCCCTGGCTGGTTATCGACCCGGACAACGGGGTCACCGTCAGGGTAACCACCCCCGAGATCGGCACCGGGGCCTCCACCCAGTTGGCGATGACCGTGGCGGAGGAGCTACATTGCGACTGGTCGGCGGTTAAGCTGGAATACGCCTCCCTGCAGATGGACGACGCCAACCACAAGGTGTTTTCCAGGGCGACTCCGGTGTTCAGCTATTTCAGCGGCCGCTCCACCAGCAGCGAGCGCAACCAGACCCTGCTGCGGGTGGGCGCCACCGCCAGGGAGCGCCTGAAGCTGGCCGCGGCGCAAACCTGGAAGGTCCAGGTTGCCGAGGTCAGTGCGGACAAGGGTGTTCTCAGTCATCGGGCCACTGGCCGCACCCTGTCCTTCGGCCAGGTCGCCGCCCTGGCGGCCACCGTGGAACTGGCCGCGGAACCGGCGCTGAAATCCCCCCGCCAGTGGACCCTGCTGGGCAAGGCCAGGCCGCCCCGGCTGCAACTTCCCGCCATCGTCAACGGCAGTGCCCAGTACGGTATCGATATTCGCCTGCCGGGGATGCTCTACGCCGCGCTGATGCAGTCGCCGGTGCAGGACGGCACCCTCAAGTCCGCGGCCGTGGATGCGGTGGCCGGCATGGCCGGGGTCAAGGGCGTGGTGCTTATCGAGGGCGGTGCGCCGGTGCTGGTGAGTCAGGGCCTGGCCTCCCAGCCCTGGCTGATGGGGGACCGCCGCACCAGTGCCGTGGCGGTGGTGGCGGAGCACTACTGGCAGGCCCGCAAGGCTCTGGCAGCTATGCAAATCGAATGGCATGGCGGTGACGGTGAGCAGTGGAAAACCGGCGACCAGATAGTGGACAAGGCGGTCGCCATTCTTGCGGAGAAGGGCCAGGAGCGGCACCGGGTGGGGGACCCGGAAGTGGCGATGGCCAAGCAGCCGCGGATTGTCGAGGCCACCTATACCACCCCCTATTGCGACCAGGCGCCGATCGAGCCATTGAACGGCACCGCGCTGGTGACTGAGCAGCGGGTGGATCTCTGGCATCCCACCCAGATTACCGACAACGCCCGCGCGGTGGTGGTGGAGGAGACGGGCTTGGCGCCGGAGCAGGTGCATGTTCACCAAACCCTGGTGGGTGGCGCCTTTGGCCGCCGTACCACCAACGATGATGTGCGCATGGTGGTGGCGGTGGCGGCGCAGTTTCCCGGTATCCCGGTGCACACCATCTGGTCCCGGGAAGAGAGCTTCCGCCAGGGACGCTATCGGGCATTGATGGCCGCAAAGCTGAGAATGGGCCTGGACGAAACCGGTATGCCCCAGGTCATGGATGTCCACCTGGCGGCAAAATCCATTGCCGGAGGACCGCCCTTTGACAACCCCCTCGACAACACCTCCATGGGCATGGGCATGGCCGACAGCCCCTATTCCCTCACCATAGTGCCCAACGTGGTGATGACCACCCATGAGTTGCCGGTGCATATCCGCTCCGGCGCCTACCGGGGACCTTACTACAATTCCAACTGTTTTTTTGTCGAGTCCTTTATCGATGAATGCGCCCATCAGGCGGGCATCGACCCTCTGGCGTATCGCCTCAAACTCTACCAGCGCTGGCCTGACAAGGGTTGGACCCGTTGTCTGGAGGAAGTCGCCGCCAAATCCGGCTGGGGTGAGCCGCTGCCCAGGGGCATGGCCCGGGGTATCGCCATCGGCAATTTTGGTATGTTTGGCCAGCCGGAGGCGGGCACCACGGTGGCCACGGTGGCCACCGTTGAGGTGAGCCCCCGGGGTGAGCTGCGGGTCCATCGCCTGGATCTGGCCTTCGACTGTGGCAGCTATATGAACCTGGATGCGGTGTTGCAGCAGATGGAGGGGGGCACTGTGTACGGTCTCAATATGGCCCTCAACGAGAAGCTGAGTATTCGCGACGGTCGCATCGTGGAGGGCAATTACGACAGCTACAAAATGCTGCGTTTGGCGGATATGCCCGAGATCAGGGTGCACACCGGCGCCATCACCGGCCACCAGCGCTTTGCCGAGCTCGGCGAGGTGGCTGTGGGGACCCCGGGGCCGGCCATCGCCAACGCCATTTTTACCATTACCGGCAAGCGTTTGCGGTCGACGCCGCTGCTCGATCACGATCTGAGCTGGGGATAGGCTGCTGGTACTCTTTCAATTTGCTACTGCCTTGTGTTCCGGTTCTATTGTGGGAGCCCGGCACCCAGGGCACTCGCTCCGCTCGTGGGGCAGGCTCTCCTCCGGGCGAAGGGTGGTGATGCGAAGCGAATAGGGCGACTT
>CAZWUP010000300.1:0-3628 GCA_964637045.1 uncultured Porticoccaceae bacterium
CCCCCGACATCCTGCTCCCAAAGCAGGCGCGCTACCAGACTGCGCTATTCCCCGGTACAGCTACTGGGACGGGAGGGACTCCCGAATCAGAGGCGCGGATCATACATTCCATCTCCAGCCGGGTCAATCGCACAGCGGCTTTTTCTTGTCACCCCTGTAGCTGCTCCCGCAATGGCCCCTCGCCCTGGCGGCGATAATCCAGCCACCAGTGGGCCACCGCGGCAGCCGCCAGGGACAGCACCCCGGCGATGACAAAGGTCAGGGTCGCGGAGTAGTCCCAGACCAGCCCGCCCACCAGGGCGCCGGTGGCGCCTCCGGCGCCAAAACTCACGGAGGTGTACATGGCCTGGCCCCGGCCGCGAAAATTGCCGGGAAAGAAACGCCGCAGGTACTCGATGGACACCGCGTGGCAGGCGCCAAAGCTGAAGGCGTGCAGACACTGGGCAAAGACCAGTACCGCAGAGGAGTCCGCGAGGGTGGCGATCAACAGCCAGCGCAGTGCGGTGAGCAACAAACTGAGCACCAGGATCCCCCTCAGGGACCAGGCGGTCATCAGCCGGTGCATCACCATAAACAGACCGATTTCGGCCACCACGCTCAGGGCCCAGAACAGCCCCACCTGTGACCTGGGGTAACCCAGGGCCTCCAGATGCAGGCTGTAGAAACTGTAGTAGATGCCGTGGGCGACCTGAAGCAAAAAGGACACCACTAAAAACGCCAGTACCGGGCGCTGGTATACCACTGCCAGAAAGGAACCCTTGTCCCGCTGGCGGTGCCCTCCGGGATGGGGACCGACAAAAAAGGTGCTGACCCAGATCAGTGCCAGAAATACCAAACCGGCGACGCGAAAATCCTCGATCCGCCCCTGGAACCAGTAACCGCCACCGACCACCGCAACGATAAAGCCCACCGAGCCCCACAGGCGGATCTTGCTGTAGTCCCTGGGCCTGTCCCCCAGGTGGTCGAGGGTCAGTGCTTCGAACTGGGGCATCACCGCATTCCAGAAAAAGCTGTAGGCGCCCATCACCAGCACCATCTCCCAAAAACCCTGGGCAAAAAATATCCCGGAAAAGGCCACCATTCCCAGCAGGGAACCGAGACGGATGGTGGCCATGCGCTTGCCCGTATGGTCCGCCAGCCATCCCCAAAGGCCGGGGGACACCACGCGGGTGCCCATCTGCACCGCCAGCAGCAGGCCGATCTCAGTGGCGCTGAACTGCCGATGGGTGAGGAACAGCGGCCAGAAGGGGTGGGTGATGCCCAGCAGCCCGTAGTACCAGAAGTAGAAGGCGGACAGGCGTGTGTAGGGCAGTGGTTTCAACGACAGCGGGCTTTGGTGAGAGTGGCCGGACAGTGTAGCGGTCTGTGCGGGGGGGTCAACGGGGGACAGCGGGACTGGTCCAGGGTGGCAGCTGATTACAGGGGCGTCGAATAGTTGTAACTCTTAACCTGGCAGCCAAATAGATATCCGTATCGATTTGGATGCACGCCCAGAAAATACTGGCGAAAATTTGCAAAGCCGCCACTGTAGACTACAATTTCGCCCCCCAACGAAATGTGCTGAACCCGCCATGACCATTCGCGCCCTACTCTCCGACCGCGTTCACGCCGCCATGCTCAAGGCCGGCATCCCTGAAGAGTGCGGCCCGAATGTCACCCTCAGCACCCGTGACGGCTTTGGCGACTATCAGGCCAACGGCGCGATGGCCAGCGCCAAACTGATGAAAAGCCCCCCCCGGGAACTGGCCCAGGCCATTGTCGACCACCTCGACCTGGACGGCATCGCCACCAGGGTAGAGATCGCCGGCCCCGGCTTTATCAATATCCATCTCGACCCCGGCTTTCTCGCCGCGGCCCTCGCGGAACAGGGCCCGGAGATCGCCCGCCGCCAGCGGGTGGCCAGCGCCCCGCAAACCGTGGTGGTGGACTACTCATCCCCCAACCTGGCCAAGGAAATGCACGTCGGCCACCTGCGCAGCACCATTATCGGCGACGCCCTGGTGCGGGTGCTGGAGTACCTCGGTCACACTGTCATTCGCCAGAACCACATGGGGGACTGGGGCACCCAGTTCGGTATGTTGATCGCCGAGTTGGAAGAGCACCTGGGGGTGGGGGAAAAACCCGAGATGGCCCTCAAGGACCTGGAAACCTTCTACCAGCAGGCCAAAAAGCATTTCGACGAAGATCCGGCCTTCGCCGACAAGGCCCGCGCCTATGTGGTCAAACTGCAGTCTGGCGACCAGCACTGCCGGGAGCTGTGGCAGCTGTTCATCGATATCTCCGTCGCCCACAGCGAGGAGATCTACCAGCTGCTCAACGTCACCCTGAGCCACAGGGATATCCGCCCCGAAAGCGCCTACAACGACGATTTGCAGCCTGTCATCGATCACCTCAAGGGCACTGGGCTGGCGGTGGAGGACCAGGGCGCTGTGGTGGTGTTTCTCGACGAACTGGCGGACAAAAACGGCAATCCCAGCCCGGTGATCGTGCAAAAATCCGGGGGCGGCTTTCTCTATGCCACCAGCGACCTGGCCGCCCTCCGCTACCGGGCAAATGTGCTCAAGGCCGACCGCATCCTCTACTTTATCGACGCCCGCCAGTCCCTGCATATGCAGCAGGTATTTACCGTGGCGAAAAAGGCCGGCTTTGCCCCACCCCAGTTGCGCCTGGAGCACCACCCGTTCGGCACCATGATGGGGGAGGACGGCAAACCCTTCAAAACCCGCAGCGGCGGCACCGTCAAGCTCGCCGACCTGTTGCGGGAGGCCGTCGAGCGGGCGGGACAGCTGATCGCCGACAAGGACCCGGACCTGTCCGCGGCGGAGCGGGTCGAAGTTGCCCGCAAGGTGGGCATAGGCGCCATCAAGTACGCCGACCTGTCCAAGACCCGCACCAACGACTACATCTTCAACTGGAACGCCATGCTCAGCTTCGAGGGCAACACCGCCCCCTATCTGCAGTATGCCTACTCGCGGATCCGCAGTATTTTCAGAAAGGCCGGGGTCGCCGCCGACACCCTCGACGGGGCCATGACCATCGCCGCGGCACAGGAAAAGACCCTGGCCATGAAATTGATGCAGTTCGAGGAGGTGTTGCTGCAGGTGGCGGAGGACGCCTATCCCCACCTGCTGTGCAATTACCTGTACGACCTGGCCAGCGCCTTTATGGCCTTCTACGAGCAGTGCCCCATCCTCAAGCCCGGGGTCGGCGACGCCGAGCGCAACAGCCGCCTCAACCTGGCCCGCATCACCCAGGACACCCTGGCGCGGGGCCTGGATCTGTTGGGCATCGACGTCATGGAAAAAATGTAACCCGGGGACGACCGGCATGCTCGACAATGAACATCTGCTCAAGGTGGCCAACACCACCATGCCCTTCGGCAAGTATGCCGGCCGCCACCTGGTGGAGCTGCCGGAGGACTACCTGCTGTGGTTCGCCGCCAAGGGCTTCCCGCCGGGGGAACTGGGGGATCTGCTGGCGCTGGCCCTGGTGATCCGCAGCGAGGGCCTGGAAGACCTGGTGCGGCCCCTGCGGGGCGGGTAGAGCCGAGTTCAGTGATTATGGTTCGCACCATCATCGGCGCACGTCATTCGTTGGGGCAAGGTCAACATCGACCCACAAGATGCAA
>CAZWUP010000301.1:0-3597 GCA_964637045.1 uncultured Porticoccaceae bacterium
AATAGAGGATGCCTCGCTCAATCCGCCGCACCTTGGTCAAACCGGCGTTGTGGGCAATATCCGTGGCCTTGCTCGACCAGGGGGAAATGGTTCCCGGCCTTGGCACCACCAGGAATTGACTGCCGTCCTGGGCTTCCCGCTCGGCGCGGGGGCCGTAGCTGAGCAGGGCCTGGAGCACCTCCAGCTCGGCGGCGGAGAGCTCTCCAGCCAGCTCGACAAAATGGACGTACTCCCCGTACAGGGAGTGAATCTCCGGGTCGCTCTGGCGCACCTCGGCCAGCAACTTTTGTTTGCGAAAGGAGGACAGTGCCGGAGCTCCACTCAGGGTCAGCATGGATAGGAATCTCTCAGGGTACGGGGTGAAAAGTGGCCGCCATTGTACTGGAATTGGGCGTCGACTTCAGCCCGCAAAAGCGGGTGTTGATCGGCGACCTGTGCCACACTACCCTTAGCTGCCCTCCCCACCCGTGCCGGATTTGATGCGCCTGCGACTACTCAAGCTCAAACGAACCACCTGGCGACTGATTCACACTGCCGTGGTGGTCTGTATCGCCACCCTACTGAGCCAGAGCCGGGAAGTCACCGAACTGGAGTCCATTCTGGCCTTGGGGGAAATCAAGCTGGTCACCCGCCCCGGGCCCATCACCTACTACGAGGATGCCCGGGGGGAAAACGGCTTCGACTATCTGCTGGCCCGGGACTTCGCCACCTACCTGGGTGTGGAACTCAAGGTTACCGCCACCGAGACCCTGAGCCAGGTCTTCAATATGCTGGGGGGGCCCAACGCCGACTTTGCCGGCGCCACCCTCACCGTCACCCCGGAAAGGCTCGGCAAATACCGCTTCTCCGACCCCTATGGCGAGGTGGTGCAAACCGTGATTCACCGCAAGGGCACCAGGTCTCCGACCACCGTCGCCGACCTGCTGGGCAAGCAGCTGGCGGTGGTGGCCGACAGCTCCCACGAGGAATTGCTGCGGGAGCTGCGGGCCGGCCACCCCGGCCTCGCCTGGATCCGGGTCGAGGGGGTGGAAATGATCGAACTGGTGGAAATGGTCGAAGCCGGAGAAATCGATTACGCCATTATCGACTCCACCACCTTCGACGCCCACCGCACCATGTACCCCAACACCACCAGGGGCCTGGACATCAGCGCGCCGCAACAGCTGGCCTGGGCCTTTCCCCGCCACAGCGACGACTCCCTGGTGCTGGCGGCCAATCGCTTTCTCGAAATCGTCACCGCCAATGGCCGCCTCGCCGAGCTGCACCGGCAGTTCTTCACCGACATCGAACACTTTTCCGTGGCCGGCTCCCTGCTGTTTCAAAAGCGGCTGCAGACCCACCTCCCCAAATACCGGGATTTCTTTCGGGAAACGGCGCGGGAACTGGGTATCGACTGGCACCTGCTGGCGGCCATCGCCTACCAGGAATCCCACTGGAATCCCCAGGCGGTGTCCCCCACCGGGGTCAAGGGCATGATGATGCTCACCCACGGAGCGGCGTCGGAAGTGGCTGTCAGTGACCGCACCGACCCCTGGCAGAGCATCCGTGGCGGCGCCCAGTACTACCTGCAAACCAAGGCCAGGATCCCCGACGATATCGTCGAGCCGGATCGCACCTGGTTCGCCCTCGCCGCCTACAACGTGGGCCTGGGCCACCTGGAGGACGCCCGGGTGCTCACCGAGCGGGCGGGCCGCGACCCCCACCTGTGGCAGGACGTCAAGGACTATCTGCCCCTGCTCCAGCGGCGCAAGTACTATGCCACGGTGAGGCACGGCTACGCCCGGGGCCAGGAGCCGGTGAACTATGTGCGCAATGTGATCAAGTACACCCGCTTGCTGCAGTGGAATACCATCGAGGAGAACCGCCGCAACCAGCGCGAGGAGCGCAACACCCCGCCCGAGCACCGCCACTGGGACCTGGACAGCTTCCGCACTCTGTAATACTGTGCAGACGTACAGTTATCCACACGCCAGAAATGCCGGCCACCGCGGTGGCGCCCGTGTTCGTGCCCACCACCGCGACCTGCGGGGACCAACTGCTGTGTCATTGAGCCCAACCATGCGCAAAATCATCCACTGTGATGCCGACTGTTTCTTCGCCGCCGTCGAGATGCGGGACAACCCGGCGCTGCGGGAGACCCCCATGGCGGTGGGGGGCAGCAGCCAGGGCCGCGGGGTGATCTCCACCTGTAACTACGCCGCGCGGCGCTTTGGCGTGCGCTCCGCGATGGCCACCAAACAGGCCCTCGCCCTGTGTCCTGGCCTGGTGCTGATGCCCCACGCCATGGACAAGTACCGCCGCGCCAGCGCCGCCATGGCGGGGATTTTCCACGACTACAGCGACCTGGTGGAAATGGCGTCCCTCGACGAGGCCTATCTGGATGTCAGCGCCAGCGACCACTGCGGCGGCAGCGCCACCCGCATCGCCGAGGCAATCCGCGCCCGGGTCAGGGCCGAGGTGGGCATCACCGTCTCCGCCGGGGTGGCCACCAGCAAGTTCCTCGCCAAGGTGGCCAGTGAGTGGCGCAAGCCCGACGGCCTGTTTGTGGTCCACCCCGCCGAAGAGCAGGCGTTTATCCGCCACCTGGCGGTGAAGAATATCCACGGTGTGGGCAAGGTGACCGCCGCGCGGCTGGCGGGTCTGGGCATTGTCACCTGTGGCGATCTGGAGCACTGGTCACTGGCGGAGCTGATCAAGAAATTTGGGGCCTTTGGTGTTCGCCTCCACGACCTCGCCCGGGGCATCGACAAGCGCCCGGTAACCAGTCAGAGGGCACGCAAATCCCTCAGTGTGGAACACACCTTCAGCACCGATCTGGCGGCCGGCGCCGACTGCTCAGCCCAGGTTACCCAGCTCTACGGAGAGTTGCTGACCCGCCTCGGCACCCTTTCGTCCGACTACCAGCTGCGCAAGATCCAGGCCAAGATCAAATTTTCCGACTTCAGTCAGACCACCCTGGAAACTCCGGCCACGTCCCCCAGGATCACCGCCTTCAGCCAGCTGATCCGCGAGGGCCTGGAGCGCCACTCGCTACCGGTGCGACTGCTGGGTATCGGAGTCCAGTTCGCCCCCCGGGAAACGGGACTGATCAGCGATCAGCTGCCGCTGTTTGGCAGCGGAACCTCCCCGGCCCCCGCCATTCGCCACCACCAGGACAGCGGGTTTCAATCCCTGGCCCAATAGGTATCCAGCAAAAACCCACCCACATTGGCAAAGCCCAGCCACAGTACGGCGCCCCGTTGTTCCACCGTCAGCAGGATCAGCGCCAGCCCCGCCAACACCGCCAGAGATGTCATCGGCAACCTCACCTTGTGATGGGGGACACGCAGCCTATCCAGGCCCGTCAATTGTTGAAACAACATTCCCCCGGACACCAGGCACAGCCCCAGCCAAGGGGCTGTGACATCGGCCACCAATACCCACAGGGCCCAGCACAGGGAGGCCACCGCGAGTGCCGTGACCGTCAGACTAAAGAGCTTTTTTAAAGACATAAGCAGAATCCCGCTAGTGCTGTTTAAATTTGATTTTGGCCAGATCGGATTGGTGTAGGAGCCAGGTCCTCCGGGGGAAAAGAGGTCGGAAAGTCGCCCTATTCGC
>CAZWUP010000302.1:0-3553 GCA_964637045.1 uncultured Porticoccaceae bacterium
GACAAATTTCGCAGGTTTTAAGGGGCGACAATCAAATAGTGAATGGATTCACCTATTTGATTGCCAGGTTAATAGTGCACCAGCAGGGTGCGGTCGAGAAAGCTTGCCCGCTCCCTGACGGTGGTGGCGCGAAAGTGATCCCGATCCCGGTACAGGGGCATGCCGGAGTCGCTCAGGCGCGCACAGCCCCGGGGGTCGCAGAGCATGGCGCGGGGATCCAGAGTTTCGACCCCTGCCCGTCCGGCGATTTCCGCAAGGCGTTTATGGAGCGCCACTTCGCCCGGGTCCGCGCTGACCCGACTGGTCAGAGCAGCATTGCCTGTGAGGCCGCGAATGCGGTCGCCGGAGTAGAAGCCGGCTGGGTCATAGGCCGGTCCGATAGGGTTGTCCAACAGCAGGTAGACTTTTTTGTCCGCGCTGATTTCCCGGAGAAAGCGCTCCAGGCGCAGCAGGGCGGCGGCAACCCCGGTGCCGTCGCGGAAATAGCTCTTTTCGCCATCCACCAGGGTGTAAAAGTCATATTTGTCGGCGGGGGTTCTGGGTTTGGCCTCGGCGATAAAGTAACAGTTCCAGCACCCGCCAATCACCACGGTTTTGGTGGTTTCCCGGTCAATAAGTTCCAGGCCATGGGCGCGCACATCGGCACAGTTGCGGTGGGAGGGGTGATCGTCGTACACATCAGGTATGGGCGGACAGCCGCCGTCGGTAACCACAATGGCGGAGTTGGATGTCTTGGGGTTGCGGTTTACCACATCGGCTATCTTGGGCACATATTGCTGGATGTGGGAGTCCCCGAGGAACAGGGTCACGGCAGTGGCGTCTGCTCTGGCGATATAGGCCCCCTCCATCGCCAGGGGCTCCAGGTCCCCCGGGTAGGCCCAGTCGGCCTCGGCGGTCACCAGCTTTGCCAGCTCCGGCGCCGAGTGCCTGGGGGAGATCTGGCCGCTGAACACCAGCAGGCCGAGGAGCAGCAGCAGGGCCATCACACCCAGCAGGGACCAGGGGGCAAGGGTCGAGCTGTGGTTGGTGCGAACCGGGGTCTCGACAAAGCGGTAGGTCAGCCACGCCAGCAGTACGGCGACAAGCACCAGCCCGGCCAGCAGGCCCTTGGCCGGATCGCCGTTGGTGACGATATGGGCAAAGGAAATCAGGGGCCAGTGCCACAGGTAGAGGGGGTAGCTGATCAGGCCGATCCACACCATGCCGTTGCGGGACAACAGGTACCTGTTGACCAGGGCGTTGGGGCCGGCGGAAATGATAAAGAATGTGCCCAGAGTCGGCAGCAGGCCCCACCACCCGGGGAACGCCCGGTCGGCGTTGAGCAGCGCCAGGCTTGCCACCAACAGGGCCAGGCCGAGGATGGACTGGCTGTTGCCGTGGCGTGCGATCAGACCCCGGTGATGCAGGTTGAGATGGGCCAAAAGCCCGCCGATCATCAATTCCCAGAACCGCGACAGGGGGGAGTAGAAGGCGCCGGTGGGGTCGCTGTCGGCGAGGTACAGATTGATTCCAAAGGACACCAGGGCGACGGTTGCGGTAATGGTGGCAAAGCGCCATTTCAGGCGCCACAGCAGGACCAGTAACAGCGGCCAGACGATGTAAAACTGCTCCTCCACCGCCAGGCTCCACAAGTGAAGAAGCGGTTTGGCGTGGGCGCTGCTGTCGAAATACCCGCTTTCACCCCACAGCACAAAATTGGCGACAAAGCTTGCCCCGCCGGCCACATGCTTGCCCAGCAGGCGGAACTCGTCCGCCAGCAGCAGGCACCAGCCGAGGACAAGGCAGGCGGCGAGCACCGCGATCAGGGCGGGAAAGATACGGCGAATGCGGCGAAGATAGAATTCCGCCAAGCTGTAGCTGTCGTTTTCCAGGCTGGCGAAGAGGATGGTGGAAATCAGATAGCCGGATATCACGAAAAAGATATCGACGCCGGCGAAGCCCCCGGGCAGCGATTCCGGGAAGGCGTGAAACAGCACCACACTGAGCACCGCCAGGGCCCGCAGGCCATCGATGTCGGGGCGGTATTTCTGGTGGATCAGGTGGCCGTGGGGGTTGGGCAAGGGGCGGTCCATGCGAGGTCAGTCCTTAGGGGGCAGTTGCCGGTGGTTGCCGACCCCGGTGGGAGAGCTGTGGCTTACAGGCCGCGGAAGTCGGCAAACTGGTCCAGGGGCAGACGCTCCGAGTCCAGGCGGTTGATGGCCGCGTCGGGGTCGGCGTAGCCGATGGCCATGCCGCAGAACAACATCCACTCCGCGGGGGGTTGCAGCCTCTCCCTGACCAGGGTGTGATAGGTGGACCAGCATTCCTGAGGGCAGCTGGACAGGCCCTGCTCCCGCAGCAACAGCATCAGGGTTTGCAGGTACATCCCCAGGTCCGACCACTGGGCGCGATCCATCTGCCGATCCACATAGCAGAACAGGCCCACCGGAGCGCCAAAGAATTGATAGTTGTCCTGAAACTGGCGCAGCCTGCCCGCTTTGTCCTCCCGGGGAATGTCCAGCAGCCCGTACATGGCCTCGCCAACCCGAAAGCGCTGGGTTTTGTGGGGCTCCTTGAGGTTGGGTGGATAGATCTGGTATTCCGGTGGGTCGAATTCCGGGTTGCTGGCGATGCGCTCGGCAGCGGCGGCTTTCATCCCCTCCAGTTCGGGGCCGCCGAGGACAATGATGTTCCAGGGCTGGACATTGCCGCCGGAGGGCGCGCGGGCGGCCTTGGCAATCACTTCCCGCAGCACCCGGGGGTCCACCGGCTGGCTGGTAAAGGCGCGAATGCTGTGGCGAGTGCGCACCGCGGCACTGACGGTGGTGGCGGGCTGGTTGAGGCTGTTGACGTCGGCGATCATGGTGGTCCTTGGGCAAAGAGTCCGGTTGTGAAAACGGGCACCTGCAGTGCCCGTTGGTGGTTGCGCCCCTGGCGGTCAGCCCTTGAAGCGCTCCATTACCAGGGTGGCGTTGGTGCCGCCAAAGCCAAAGCTGTTGGACAGCACGCGCTCCATGGCGAGATTTTCCCGCAGACTGGTGACCACCGGCAGGCTGCCCACCTCCGGATCCAGGTTGACCACATTGATGGATGGGGCGATAAAGTTGTTGTTGAGCATCAGCAGGCTGAAGATGGCCTCGTGGACGCCGGCGGCCCCCAGGGAGTGGCCGGTGAGGGATTTGGTGGAGGCCAGGGGCGGGCAGTTGTCGCCAAACACCTGGCGGATACCCTTGAGTTCCTGAACATCCCCCACCGGGGTGCTGGTGCCGTGGGTGTTGATATAGTCGATGGCACCATCCACGGTGGCCAGGGCCTGCTCCATGCAGCGCACCGCGCCCTCCCCGGAGGGGGCCACCATGTCGTAGCCGTCGGAGGTGGCGCCGTAGCCGACAATCTCGCCGTAGATGGTGGCGCCGCGCTTGAGGGCGTGCTCCAGTTCCTCCACCACCACGCAGCCGGCACCGCAGGACATCACAAAGCCGTCCCGGTCCAGGTCGTAGGTGCGGGAGGCCAGGGTCGGGGTGTCGTTGTACTTGGAGGACAGGGCGCCCATGGCGTCGAACATGCAGGCCAT
>CAZWUP010000303.1:0-3514 GCA_964637045.1 uncultured Porticoccaceae bacterium
AGACGAGCTCACGTTCGCCCTGCGGCCCTCGCCATGGGAGGCAACCCTGACGGCGATATCGTCCTCAAAGCCGAACAGGGCGCTTCTGGCCACCACCTCCAGGGTACCGTCCTCGCTGCGCAGCCCCAACACCTCCCAGCCCATGTCGACCGCCACCTGGCGAGCTGCCGCCAACACCTGGTCCGGCGCCTGGGCAAGCTCCAGGGGGGCGAGATCCGGGTAGGCCTGGCGCTGTACCGCGGCGACCTCCTCGCCCCGGTAGGCCGACGGGTTGTCGGTGGCCTCCCGGTCCGCCACGGCGAGCACAAACGCCGGGGGGTTCTCGGTGTCGGTGGTGACATCGTGGATGGGTGGCGCCCGCAGGCCATCGGGGCCAACGGTCACCAGCAACAGAATCATCGGCACCAGCCCCAGGGCACCCCGCACCAGCCGCGCCCCGACCAGGGGCCGGCCGCGAGCCGCGGCAACCGCGGCCAGCACCAGGGCCCCCAGCCCCAACACCAGCAGCGCCAGCGCGGCGAGGGCCACCAGGCGCAACCCTGCACCCAGGGGCAACAGCTCCCAGCGCACCCCGGCGATGCCGCCGACAAGGGCGAGCCAGGCCAGGGCAAAGAGGATATTCACCAACATTCCCGGGCGCGACTCAGTCATGGTTATCACCGGCGGCAGGCTCGAACCTGAGGGCCACAGAGTTCAGGCAGTACCTGAGCCCGGTGGGGGCGGGCCCGTCGTCAAACACATGGCCGAGATGGCTGCCGCACCGGCTGCAGGTGATCTCGGTGCGCACCATGCCCAGACTGAGATCCCGGGTTTCGGCGATATTGCCCGGCTCCGCCGCGGCATAAAAACTCGGCCAGCCACAACCGGCATCAAACTTGGTGGCACTGTCAAAAAGCGGGGCTCCACAGCACACACAGTAGTAGCTGCCGTCGCCGAACTCCCCGTTGTACTCGCCGCTGAAGGGGCGCTCAGTGCCTTTTTCCCGGCACACGGCAAATTGCTCCGGGGTGAGGGTTTCCCGCCAATAGCTCTCGGGTTTGGCTTTCCAATCTGTCATTGCTCGGCTCCTCTCGGCCCGCGGGCAAGCGGGCACTTTTTGTTATCTGCCCGGCGTGCCTATTGCGTTTTTCGTATACAATACGGCGCCTTGCAGGGATCAATTCACGGAAATTTGTATGCAACACTTTCAGAAGTCCAAGAAGCTCAACAATGTCTGTTACGACATTCGCGGACCTGTGCTGGACGAGGCCAATCGCCTGGAGGATGAGGGTCACCGCATCCTCAAGCTGAATATAGGCAATCCCGCACCCTTTGGCTTCAACGCCCCCGACGAAATCCTCCAGGATGTGATCCACAACCTGGCGGCCGCCCAGGGCTACTCCCACTCGAAGGGAATCTTTGCCGCCCGCAAGGCCATTATGCAACGCACTCAGGTCCAGGGCATCCCCAATGTGGAGATTGACGATATCTTTCTCGGCAATGGCGCCAGTGAGCTTATCGTATTCGCCATGCAGGCCCTGCTCAACGACGGCGACGAAATCCTGATCCCCGCCCCGGACTACCCCCTGTGGACTGCCTCCGTCACCCTGGCGGGGGGCACCCCGGTACACTACCTGTGTGACGAGGACAGCGGCTGGCAGCCGGACCTGGAGGACATTGCCCGCAAGATTACCCCCCGCACCCGGGGCATCGTGGTTATCAACCCCAACAACCCCACCGGGGCAGTCTACAGCCAGGAGGTCCTGGCGGCCATCGTGGACATTGCCCGCCGCCACGACCTGGTGATTTTTGCCGACGAAATCTACGACCGCATCATCTATGACGACGCCGAGCATATCCCCCTGGGCCGCCTGGCCACGGATGTGCTGTGCGTGACCTTCAACGGCCTCTCCAAGGCCTATCGCCTGGCGGGCTTTCGCTCCGGCTGGCTGGTGTTCAGCGGCGCCAAGCACCGCGCCCGGGGCTATATCCAGGGGGTGGAAATGCTCTGCTCCATGCGCCTGTGCGCCAACGTGCCGGCCATGTACGCCATCCAGACCGCCCTCGGCGGCTACCAGAGCATCGGCGACTATATCGTTCCCGGCGGTCGCCTCTACGACCAGCGGGAAAAGGCCTGGTCCCTGCTCACCGCCATTCCCGGCGTCAGCTGCGTCAAGCCCAGCGGCGCCCTCTATATGTTCCCCAAACTGGATCCCGACCTATATCCCATCGAGGACGACGAACAGTTCTGCCTGGAACTACTGCTCCAGGAAAAACTGCTGCTGGTCCACGGCACCGCCTTCAACCTGCCGGACACCCAACACTTCCGCATTGTGTTCCTGCCCTGGGTGGACGACCTCAGCGATGCCATCACCCGTCTGGGCCGCTTTCTGCACAGCTACAGAACCATAGGTGCGGCAAAGACCGCCTGAGGCGATGCCAGGGCTTCGCGGCCCTTGCCAGCTGGGCCGCGGCGGTGACGCCGAGGTTTGCGACGCGCCGTCACCGGCAGTGAAAACCCAGGGTCAGCAACTGGCTTCGCAGCCGCGCCGACGCGACCCCGGTGACTGTGTAGTGGCTGAACTCCCGCCGCTTCCGATAGCCTTTGCGCAACCGGTCAAAAGCCGCCCCCAGGTCGCCACCGGCGCGCCCCGCAGCCACCAGGTCCCGGTGGTCCCGGCCGGGGTCATAGGCCGCCAGCACAAGCTGATTCAGGGTCGCCCCACCACCGGGAATAGCCGCCTTCCCAGGGACATCCCCGGCGTCTTCATAGCGGCTGGCCAGCAGGTCGACATCCTCCTCCCCGACCGCGATCCCCCGCCACCGGCAGAGGGCTTGACAAACCATCAGGGTGCCCCGCAAACGCCCTTCGAGACTATAGCCGGCAATATGCGGGGTAGCTTGATCCACCGCGGCCAACAGCGCCGGGTTGATGGCCGGCTCCTGCTCCCAGACATCCAGGGCGGCCCGCAAGCGTGTGGCATTGAGCTCGTCGAGCAGGGCCGCAGTCTCCACGGCGCCCCCCCGCCCGGCATTGATCAGCAGGGTTCCGGGGGCCAGATTGGCGAGAACCTCCCGATTGATCATATGCCGGGTGGGAAACGGCCCGCTGGTGGTCAGGGGTGTGTGCAGACACAGGATATCTGCGGCCAGCACCTCGTCCAGGTCCCGCAGGTTGTCCCGCTCACCGGGACCGAGGAAGGGGTCGTAGCACAGCGAGTCCACCCCCAGGCCCGCGAGCACCCGATACAGTCGGCCACCCACATTGCCACAGCCGATAATGCCCAGACTTTTTTCCCGCCACCGGGGCTCCAGCCGGCACAGGGTGGCGATCACATAGTTGACCACGCCAATGGCATTGCACCCAGGGGCATTGGCAAAAGCGATCCCCCCCCGGGCGAGGTAGTCGAGATCCACATGGTCGGTGCCGATGGTGGCGGAACCGACGAAGGTCACCCGACTGCCCTCCAGGAGCCGCCGGTCAACCCGGGTAACAGAGCGCACCAGCAGCACATCGGCGTCAGCCACTTGGGCA
>CAZWUP010000304.1:0-3510 GCA_964637045.1 uncultured Porticoccaceae bacterium
GGGGAGTGAGCACCGCGCGGGACAGATCGGCATCTTTGCCCACTCGCCCGGCGGCGAGAATATTGAGGGCATCGGCGTCCACCACCAGAGGCAGCCCGGTGGCCAGGGCCTTCTGAAGCAACTGTTCCGACCAGGGACTGGTGCCCAGGCCGGGGCCCACCACCAGCACACTGGGCCTGTCCAGCAGGACTTCCAGTTGCTGGCCGGAGGCAACCGCCACCGCCATCACCTCCGGGCAGCGGGCGATAATGGCGGGCACATGGCCGGCCCGGGTGGCCACACTGACAAGCCCGGCGCCGGTTTTCAACGCCGCTTCCGCCGCCATCGCCGCGGCGCCGCCAAACCCTGTGTCTCCGCCGACCACCATGACGTGGCCAAACAAGCCCTTGTGGGCATCCGCCGGGCGCCTGGGCAGGGCGCGGTGCAGGCTCGGCCAGTCACAGCGGACGACACCGGCCTCCACCCGGGGGTAGATATCCCCGGGAACAGCCAGGTCGTCGAAGATTAGCTGACCCGAAAACACCGGGCCGCGGCCGGTAAACAGGCCCCGTTTCAAGCCGATAAAGGAGACGGTGATGTCCGCCAGCACCGCATCTCCCAACACCTTGCCGGTATCGGCGCAGAGTCCGGAGGGGATATCCACCGCCACCACCGGCAGTCCACTGGCGTTGATTTGCGCGATGGCCAGCGCAAAATCGCCGCGCACGTCCCCGGCGAGGCCGGTGCCCAGCAGAGCGTCCACAATCACCCCCTCGGCGGGGGGCGCCGCCTCCGCCAGACCGACCACGGTCACCCCTTCCCGAAGGGCGAAGTCATAGGCCAGGCGGGCGTCGCCGGCGAGTTTGGTCACCGGCGCCACCGCGACCACCGAAACCGGGATCCCCGCCGCCCTGGCCAGGGCGGCGACAATATAGCCGTCGCCGCCATTGTTGCCGGCGCCGCAGTAGAGGGTGAGGGTCGATGGCCTGGGCCAGCGGGCCAGCAGCGCCTTGAGGGTGGCCCGGCCAGCCCGCTTCATCAGCCGGATCCCGGCGATCCCCCGCTCCTCGATGGCCAGCCGGTCCAGCTCCCGAACCTGGCGGGCGGTGTAAAGTGGTGTCGGCGACAACGGCATTGGCAAATTCTTCTCGTCTGCGGATTTGGCGGTAATTTCTGGCACAATTATACGTTAACCCGCCACCCCCGCCACGACAAGCCATGAGCGACAGCGCCGAAAACTACGCCCGACTGGCAGACGACATCAAGGTCTGGGGCCGGGAACTGGGCTTTCAGCAGCTGGCCATCACCGATCTCGACCTGACGGAGGCCAGTGCCCGGCTCCAGACATGGCTGGCCCGCGGCTACCAGGGCGACATGGCCTGGCTGGCGGAGCACGGTGAAAAACGCTGGCACCCGGACCAGCTGCTGCCGGGAACCCTGCGGGTAATCAGCGCGCGGATGGACTACCTGCCGCCGGACACCCGCCTGGTGCGGGTGCTCCGCGACCCCCGGAAAGCCTATATTTCCCGCTATGCCCTCGGCCGCGACTACCACCGGCTGATCCGCAAACGGCTGGCTGTGCTCGGGGATAGAATCGCCACCGCCGCCCCCGGCACTGTGGTTTATCGCCCCTTTGTGGACAGCGCCCCGGTGTTGGAAAAACCCCTCGCTGAAAAGGCCGGGCTGGGCTGGATGGGCAAGAATACCCTGATCCTCAACAGCTCGGCGGGATCCTGGTTTTTTCTCGGGGAGCTCTATATCGGCCTGCCCCTGCCCGTGGACACCCCGGCACAGGCCAATCAGTGCGGCAGCTGCAGCGCCTGCCTGGCCATCTGCCCCACCAAGGCCTTTCCCGCGCCCTATGTCCTGGATGCCCGGCGCTGCATCTCCTACCTGACCATCGAGCACCAGGGGGCCATCGCCGAGGAATTGCGTCCGCTGATGGGCAATCGGGTCTTCGGCTGTGACGACTGCCAGGCCATCTGCCCCTGGAACCGCTACGCCCAGGTCACTGGCGAGGGGGACTTTCAGCCCCGCCACGGCCTCCAGGACAGCGACCTGGTCACCCTCTTTCGCTGGCGCGAGGCGGAGTTTGAGGAGAAAACCGCCGGCTCACCCCTGCGCCGGATCGGCTTCCAGCGCTGGCGCCGCAACCTGGCGGTGGGGCTGGGCAACTCCGGCAACCCGGCACTGGCGGTTCCCGCGCTGGAAGCCGAGCGGCATCAGAGCTCGCCACTGGTGCACGAGCATATCACCTGGGCCCTGCGCCAGCTGGCGCTGCCACCGGCACAGCGGCCCCCCACCAAGCCCTTCCCCGACATCATTGTCCGCGATAGCGACCTCTCAGAAAGCTGATGCAACGGGCTGCCTTCATTGGCCCGGTGGCGATCAAAGGCTGCCGTCCGGGGCGGGTCTTCGCCACCCTATCCAGCGGGGAGGCCCGAAGCGCTGCGCGGGGCCGCCCCCGGGAGGGGTATTTGCGGCGTGTCGCGCAAGGCCTCTGCCGGGAGGCCGGCGGGGTTTCGACGTTCAACACGGCAAACCACTCGCCATTCGGGCGTGATCCCCTTTTGCTCCGGCCCTCGGGTTTGGGGTTATAATCGGGCGCTGCCCGGCGGCGAGCGTCACTCGCCGCCCCGGGCTCCGTCCGGGCCTTTGGCGCCCGGCTCAGTGGCATCCCTCAGGGACGGGAACTCCCCGCAAGGCAACGAGGCATCATGATCCCAGTCATTCTCTCCGGCGGTTCCGGTTCCCGGTTGTGGCCCCAGTCGCGCCGCGAATACCCCAAGCAGTTTCTGCCCCTCGCCGACCCCGGGCACACCATGATCCAGCAAACCGCGCTGCGGCTGGCGGGGCTGAACACCTTTGCCCCCATTGTGGTGAGCAATGAGCACCACCGGTTTATCGTCGCCGAGCAACTCAACCAAATCGGCGTCACCCCGGACGCCATCCTCCTGGAGCCCTGCGGCCGCAACACCGCTCCCGCGGTGACCCTGGCCGCGCTCCACGCCAGCCGCCACCACGACGACCCCCTGCTGCTGGTGCTGCCCGCGGACCATGTGCTGGCGGACATCCCCGCGTTTCACCAGGCGGTGACCACCGCCGCTGCCGCCGCCCGCCGCGGCCTGCTGGTGACCTTTGGCATCGTCCCCCACAGCCCAGAAACGGGCTTTGGCTATATCCACAGGGGCCAGGCGATGGCCGACCTGGAGGGGGTCCACAGCGTCGGCCGCTTTATCGAGAAGCCCCCCCTGGCCACAGCCGAGGCCTATCTGGCGGAGGGGGGCTACTACTGGAACAGCGGAATGTTCCTGTTTTCGGCGAACAGTTTTCTCGCCGAGATCGGCCGCCTCAACCCGGATATCCTCCGCCACTGCGAGCTGGCCCTGGACGGCGCTAGCGGCGATCGGGACTTTACCTGGCTCGACGGCGAGGCCTTTGCCCAGTGCCCCGAGGACTCCATCGACTACGCTGTAATGGAGAAAACCGCCACCGCCGCCGTGGTGCCCCTGGATGCGGGCTGGAGCGATG
>CAZWUP010000305.1:0-3506 GCA_964637045.1 uncultured Porticoccaceae bacterium
AACCTGTAACCTGTAACCTGTAACCTGTAACCTGTAACCTGTAACCTGTAACCGAAAGGGCTTCCCATGACCAACCGCGCAACCCGCAGCGATCAACCCCTGGCCCTGGTGGTGGGGGCCTGTGGCGGCATGGGCCTGGCCTGTGCCCGCCGCCTGGGCCAGCAGCACCTGGTGGTGATGGCCGATATCAACCCGGCACAGCTGGACAGGGACGCCGCCCAGCTCGCCGACGAGGGCATCGCCGTGGAGCCTGTGGCCTGCGACGTCACCAGCGCCGACTCGGTGGCGGCGCTGATGGCCGCCATCGCCAAGCTGGGCAAGTTGAAAACCCTCGCCCATGTGGTGGGGCTGTCCCCCATCGCCGGGGACTGGCGCAAGATCATGGCGGTCAATCTGCAGGGCGCACGGCGCATTGCCGAGGCTGCGCCTGCAGTGATGGAACGGGGCGCCGGGGTGTTCATCTCCTCCCTGGCGGCACACGCCGCCGGCGACCTGGAGCACCTTCACCCCCTGCTCGACAACCCTCTCGACGGGGGCTTCCTCGACAACCTCGCCGCCGCCCTCGACAATGCCGTCGACCCGGCCCGCAGCTACCAGATGTCCAAGTACGGTCTCAACCGCATGTGCCGGTTGCTGGCCCCCTCCTGGGGCAGTGCCGGGCACCGCATCCTCTCCCTGTCCCCGGGGTTGATCGCCACCCCCATGGGGGCGCGGGAATTCGCCAACTCGCCGGGCAAGTGGGATCTGCTCAACAAGACCCCCCTGCAGCGCCAGGGCAGCCTCCAGGAGATCGCCGATGCCCTGGAATTCCTGGTATCGGACCGCGCCTCTTTTATTACCGGCACCGACCTGCTGGTGGATGGCGGCATCGCCGCTGCCGTGCGCCCCTGAACAGCCCGCCATCCCCAGCGCAGCCCCGGCCCCTGGCGGCGGGGGCTGCGGCCCGCTGATGCGCCGCCAATTTTTTTGCGCCCGCGTTTTTACAAGTCCCCTCGAGGCGCCTAGAATCATCGTTTGACCGGCCCCCCCGGGCCAGCCCCGACACCCACCCGGAAGCACCCTCGATGAAAACCTCGTCCCGCTGGCTGATCACCCTCGCCGCCTGTCTGGTGGTTGTCGCCGCCCTCGCTGCTTTCAAGGTGATGCAAATTCGCGCCGCCATCGCCTTTGGCAAGTCCTTTCCCGAGCCTTCCGCCACCGTCGAGGCGACGACCGCCGTCCCCGGCCGCTTTGCCACCCAGGTGCAAACCCTGGGGGAGGTGGTGGCGCCCCAGGCCCTGGAGCTGCGCAACGAGGTGGAGGGCCGCATCGCGGCCGTCAACTTTGCCTCCGGGGACAAGGTCGAGGCCGACGCGGTGCTGGTGCAGCTCGACATCAGCGAGGAGAGTGCCCGCCTCAAGGCCGCCCTGGCCCGCCTGGAACTGGCCCGCCTCAACCTGGACCGTCTGGAGCGCCTGCTCACCCAGCAAACCGTCAGCGAAGACCTGGTGGACAAGGCCCGCGCCGAGGCGGCCATCACCGCCGCCGAGGTGGAGGCCCTGCGCGCCATCATCGCCAAGAAGACCCTGCGCGCACCCTTCGCCGCCGTCGCCGGCCTCCACCAGCTGACCCCGGGGGAGTTTCTTCAGGCCAACACCCTGGTGGCCAGCCTGGTGGGGGTGAACGACTTCACCTGGGTGGACTTCAATCTGCCCCTGGCCCAGGCCGGGGTGGCGGTGGGCACCGAGGTGGAGGTGCGCCACGGTGGTGCCGCGTTTACCGGTGAGGTGATCGCCCGCGATGCCAGCGCCTCGGCGACTTCCCGCAACCTGCGGCTGCGCGCCCGGGTGGCGGGGGGCCAGGTGATCCCCGCCAACGCCGTGGTGGAGGTGGAGGTGCCCACCGGCACCCGGGATCAGCTGCTGATCCCCGCCACCGCCCTGCTCAAGGACGCCATGGGGGACTACGTCTATGTGCTCAACCCCGAACCGGCGGCCAAGGGCTACCGCGCGGAGCGCCGCACCCTGACCCTGACCGGGCGCGACGAGACCACCGCCAGCGTGGCCGCGGGCCTGGCGGACGGCGAGCTGGTGGCCACCCAGGGGGCCTTCAAGCTGCGCCAGGGGCTGCTCGCCTTTGTCGGCGACAGTGGCGGCGCCGCAGCCCTGGATGCGACCCCATGACCCCGAAGGAGGGGCGCCCCAACGCCATGGACGTGTTCGTCACCCGGCCGGTGCTGGCGGTGGTGCTGTGCCTGGTACTGATGCTGGCCGGGCTGCAGGCGGCGCGCCATATCCCGGTGCTCCAGTACCCGCGCATCGAGAGTTCGTCCCTGGTGATCTCCACCCCCTTTGTGGGGGCGCCGGCGGCCACGGTGCAGGGCTTTATCACCGAACCCATCGAGCGGGTCGCCGCCACTGTGCCCGGGGTGGACTATGTGGACTCCTCCACCCTGCCGGGGATGAGCACGGTGACGGTGTGGCTGAAGCTCAATGAGGACAGTACCGCCGCCCTCGCCGAGCTCTCCGCCCGCCTCGACCAGATCCGTTTCGAACTGCCCGCCGGCGCCGAGGACCCGGCGGTGACCGTGCAGCGGGCGGACCGCCAGGGGGCGGTGTTCTACCTGGATGTGCTCACCAGCCACCACTCCCGGGCCGCGGTCACCGATTACCTGAGCCGCCACGTCAACCCCATCCTGTCGTCCATCGAGGGGGTGCAGCGCATCGGCCTGGAGGGCGGCCGCAACCCCGCCATGCGGGTGTGGATCGACCCGGTGAAAATGGCCGCCGCCAACGTCAGCGCCCAGGAGGTGCAAGGCGCCCTGGCCGCCAACAACCTGATCGCCACCATCGGCGAGAGCGAAAACCCCAGCCTGCGCTTCAATCTGCTGGCCAACACCACCCTGGAGACGGTGGCCGACTTCGAGCGCCTGGTGGTGCGGGAGGCCGACGGCGCCCTGATCCGCCTCGCCGACATCGCCCGGGTGGAGCTGGGGGAAGAGGAGGGGGAGGTCAACGCCCGCCTCAGCAACCAGGATGCGGTGTACATCTCCGTATGGCCGGTACCCGGCGCCAACGAGATCGAGATCGGCGACGCCCTCTACCAGCTCCTCGATCAGATCAACCCCACATTGCCCGAGGGCCTGGCGATCCGCATCGCCTACGACGGCACCCTGTACATGCGCGACGCCATCCGCGAGATCTTCACCACCCTGGCGGAAACCATCGTTCTGGTGGGCCTGGTGGTGCTGGCCCTGATGGGCTCGTTGCGCACCGCCCTGGTGCCCCTGGTGACCATCCCCATCTCCCTGCTGGGGGCGGTGGCGGCCATCACCGCCATGGGCTTTTCCCTCAACCTGCTGACCATTCTCGCCATTGTGCTGTCGGTGGGCCTGGTGGTGGACGACGCCATCGTGGTGGTGGAAAACGTGTCCCGCTACATGCGGGAGGGCAAAACCCGCATCCAGGCCGCCCTGGCCAGCTCCCGGCAGCTGCTGTCACCCATCATCGGCATGACCATCACCCTGG
>CAZWUP010000306.1:0-703 GCA_964637045.1 uncultured Porticoccaceae bacterium
CCGGCGTGCTGGCCTTTTTCTACGGCATTTACTACCGCCGCACCGCTCGCAACACCCCCAAGGGCTCCACCTACTTCAAGCCGAAGAAAGCGGGCGGCCTGGAGGTCACCAGCCATCGGGATTTGTACTTCTACCTGGCCATGAATACCCCCATGTACATCGCCCTGGCGGTGTTGGCCTGGAAGCTGTCCCCCGCCGGTCTCGGCCTGCTCAGCGACCTCACCACCCAGGTGCTGTGGGGTGGCTTGGTGATCCTGTTTGGCTACCAGACCTGGCATATCTGGGAAGTCAACAAGGAGCACCTGGACCAGGGGGTTGCCGAGCACGACAAGTACCGCTTCAAGCAGGTGGCCATTCTCGACTGGGCCTACTTCGTCACCTTTGGTTCGGAGTTGGCGGTGGTGTCCATGCTGCCCCTGTTCTTTCTCGAAACCTTCACCGGCATCTCGCCGGTGACCGCCGGTCTGCTGGCCTCGGGCTTCGCCTTTATGAACCTGGCGGCGCGCCCCGGCGGCGGCTGGATTTCCGACCGCTTCGGCCGCCGCAAGACCTTGCTGATTCTGATCGGCGGCCTGGCGGCGGGCTATTTCCTCCTCGGCCAGATCAACAGCAGCTGGTGGGTGACCCTGGCGGTGATCGCCACCATGTGCTGCTCCTTCTTCGTCCAGGCCGGCGAGGGCGCGGTGTTCGCCATGGTGCCCCT
>CAZWUP010000306.1:713-3463 GCA_964637045.1 uncultured Porticoccaceae bacterium
CCCTGATCAAGCGGCGCATGACCGGCCAGATCGCCGGTATGGCGGGGGCCTACGGCAATGTCGGCGCCGTCACCTACCTGACGATATTGTCCTTTGTGGATTACAGCACGTTCTTCCTGATCATCTCCGCCTCGGCGCTGGTGGTGTTCGCCATCGTCTGGTTTATGGATGAACCCAGGGGCCAGATCGCCGAAACCCTGCCCGACGGCACCGTGCATCTGATCGATGTGGGCTAGAATTTCCAGTCATGGATGAGTTGCAACTGGAGATTGCCGGGTTCTCCGAGCCCGGCATCAAGCCGATCAACGAGGACTGTGCCAGCCACTGGGTGCCGGCCAGTGGCCATTTGCGCAAAAGCAAGGGTATTGCTCTGGCGCTGGCGGACGGGGTGTCCACTGCGGAGGCCGGCCGCGAGGCCAGCCACACTGCGGTGACCCGCTTTATCGACGAGTACTACCAAACCCCGGACACCTGGTCGGTGAGCCACAGCGGCGAACTGGTGCTGTCCACCATCAACCTGCGCCTGTTTCGCAAAAGTCACGAGTTTACCCACGAGAGTAAGGGCTTCCTGTGCACCTTCAGCGCCGCGGTGGTGAAGAGCCGCACTCTCCATTTCTTCCACGTGGGGGACAGCAGGATTTACCACTGGCGCCAGGGTGTGCTGACCCTGCTGACCCGGGACCACGTGGCCACCATCGCCGAGAACCGAACCTGTCTGGCCAGGTCGCTGGGCATGGACAACCGGCTGAACCTCGACTACGGCCACCTCGAAGTGCAGCCCGGCGACCTGATCCTGCTCACCACCGACGGCGTTCACGACGTCCTGGGACACGACCGCCTGGGGGCACTCCTCGCCGGCGGCGGCGAGGTTGAAACCCTGGCCGGGGAGCTGTTTGCCCAGGCCATGGCCGCCGGCTCCACCGACAACTGCTCGGCGCTGATCGCCCGCATTCTGACCCTGCCGGAGGAAAAGCTCGAGGATTACAGTGCCGAACTGACCCGACTGCCGTTTCCGCCGGACCTGGAGCCCGGTATGAAGCTCGATGGCTACCGGGTGGAGCTGGTGTTGTTCGCCTCCAGCCGCAGCCAATTGTATCTGGTCACCGACGAGGCCAGCGGCCGCCGGTACGCCATGAAGACCCCGTCGCGGAATTTCGAGGGGGACATCGCCTACATCGACCGCTTCGTTCAGGAGGAGTGGATCGGCAGCCGCATCGCCAGTCCCCAGGTGGCGCAGGTGGTGCCCCTGGATCGGCCGCGCTCCTGTCTCTATTACCTGATGGAGTATGTGGAGGGGGTGGGCCTCGACCAGTGGATTGCCAGTCACCAGCCGCCGAGCCCGAAGCAGACCATCGCCCTGGTGCGCCAGATCGCCGAAGGTCTCAAGGCCTTTCACACCAACGAGGCGATCCACCAGGATCTCAAGCCGGCGAATATCAAGGTGACGCCGGAGGGCAGGGCGGTGATCCTGGATTTTGGCTCGGTGTATGTGGCCGGCCTCGCCGAACTGCAGCGACCCCTGGTCCACGAGGGGGCGCTGGGCACCGCCAGCTACTCGGACCCCCTCTACCTCACCGGCCGCAATCCGGGCATCCAGGGGGATGTCTATTCCCTGGCCACCATCGTCTACGAACTCTTTACCGGCCATTTGCCCTACGGCAGTGATATCGAGGAATGCCGCACCCCGGCGGATTTCGACAAGCTCCGCTACCACCCGGCGGCAAAGGCCAATCCCCTGATTCCCCTGTGGTTCGACGGCGCCCTGGAGCGGGGCGTATCCTTCGACCTGGAGTACAGATACCACACCATCGATGAGTTGATGCAGGACCTCACCCAGCCCAACCCAAATTTTCTCCGGGAGGATCCCGTGGTGGAAAAAAGCGCCAGCCAGCTTGTTTTCTGGAAGCTGCTGTCGGGATTCTGGTTTTTCACCCTGCTGCTGGTGATCTACCTGTTTGGCCAGGACTGAGGTTGAATGACGCTTGCTTGACGTTGCCATCGTGATGTTTCGCAATAAACGAATTTCAACACTAGTGCCAGAGAGTAGCCTTCAAATCTGACTTATTTTTAAGCTTCCGCGTCAAAAATTCAGGGTTACTTTTGCCTCCACCGATCTGCCCGGGGCGAAGAGATTCTCGGTGGCGTAGCTGTACAGCTTGTCGCCGAGGTTGTAGAGACCGAGGCTGATGCGCACTCGCTCATCTGGGCCGGCGACGACCCCGGCCTCCAGGTTCCAGGTTACCCAGCCGGCATTGTCGAGGCGATTGCCGTTGTTTTCGATCTCGTCCGCCCCCTGCTCACCCCGCAGGTAGCCGTCGAGCCAATAGGTGATCCCGGCCATCAGGGGCGCGCTGTATTTGACCCCCGCGGTGCCGCTCAGCGGGGGAATTCCCGTCTTGCGGGTGCTGAAGGTGGTGAAGATGTTTCTGCGCTCCATCAGGGTCAGTGAGCCGTAGGTGGCCAGGTTTTCGCTGATGCTGTATTCGGCAAAGCCCTCGAATCCCAGTGTCTCCGCCTCTCCGATGTTGACATAGATGGCGGAGGGCACCCTCGCGGTGCCGCCGATACAGCTGGCGAGGGTGCAGGTGACCTGGTCGATATAGTTTTCCGCCTCGCTGTAAAACACCGTGAAATCCGCCTGCAGGCTGGGGCTGTTGTAGCGCAGGCCGAGTTCCCAGGTGTCGGAGGTTTCCGGCAACAGGTCCGGGTTGGGGTTGACGAAGGTGCGATCCACCCCGCCGATGGAGAGC
>CAZWUP010000307.1:0-3457 GCA_964637045.1 uncultured Porticoccaceae bacterium
TAGTCCCAGCTGATGGGCAGCACATAGCCCGCGGGTTGGTCCAGGCCCCGGCTCAACACCCTGGCCAGGCGGCGGCGCTCCAGGTCGTCCTTCATGCTGGCCTGGTAGGGGTCCACCCCCGGGGGCAGGCTCTGTTCCTTCCACAGGTAGTAGAGGGCGTCCTCGAAGGCCGGATTGACAAATCCCCGGCCGATGCCCGCCAGTTCACAGAGGCGAACGATAAAGCGCCGGGCGTCCTCCGTGGTGTGGCCGTAGTCCTTGTCCACCCGGGCCAGCAGGTCGGGGTTTTGCCACAGGGGCTCGCCGTCGGTGCGCCAGAAGCAGCCCATGGCCCAGCGCGAAATCTCCTCCCCCGGGTACCACGTGCCCTGGCCGTAGTGGAGCAGGCCGTTGGGGGCAAAGCGCTCCTTGAGGCGAATCAGCAGGTCCTTGGCCAGTTTCAGTTTGTGGGCCCCCAGGGCCTCGGTGTTCCACTGGGCGGAGTCCATGTCGTCGATGGAGACAAAGGTGGGCTCGCCGCCCATGGTGAGGCGCACGTCATTGGCCGCCAGATCGCGGTCCACCAGCTTGCCGAGGGCGTCGATGGCGGCCCACTGCTGGGGATCGTAGGGCTTGGTGACCCTGGGGTCCTCGTGGATGCGGGTGACCACGTTGCTGTACTCGAACGTCACCTCGCACTCGTCGGTGGCGCCGGTGATGGGGGCCGCCGATACCGGGTCCGGGGTGCAGGCCAGGGGAATATGGCCCTCGCTGGCAAACAGTCCCGAGGTGGGGTCCAGGCCCACCCAGCCGGCGCCGGGAATGAACACCTCGCACCAGGCGTGGAGATCGGTGAAATCCGCCTCCGGCCCGGAGGGGCCGTCGAGGGACTTGATGTCGGAGGTGAGCTGCACCAGGTAGCCGGAGACAAAGCGCGCCGCCAGCCCCAGGTGGCGGAGAATCTGCACCAGCAGCCAGCCGGTGTCCCGGCAGGAACCGACCCGGGTGGCCAGGGTTTCCTCCGGGGTCTGGACCCCGGGCTCAAAGCGCAAGCTGTAGTTGATTTCGTCCTTGAGGCGCTGGTTGAGCATCACCAGAAAGTCGATGATGCGCATCTCGTCGCTGGGCACCGAGGCCAGCCAGGCCGCCAGCAGGGGTGTTTTGGGGCACTTTTCCAGGTAGGGGATAAGCTCCTTCTTGAGCTGGTCCTCGTAGCTGAAGGGGAAGGTCTCGGCGTAGTCCTCGACAAAGAAATCGAAGGGGTTGTAGGCCGTCATATCGGCGATCACTTCCACCTCGAAGCTCAGCTGCCCGCTGCGCTCGGGAAACACCAGCCGGGCCTGGTAGTTGCCAAAGGGGTCCTGCTGCCAGTTGAGGAAGTGCTCGGCGGGCGTCACCTTGAGGGTGTAGCTGCTGATATGGGTGCGGGAGTGGGGCGCCGGCCGCAGGCGCAGCACATGGGGCGACAATCCCACCAGGCGATCGAAGGTGTAGGTGGTCTTGTGGTGGATGGCTACGCGAATTGTCATACTGTGTCCTGTTGATTACTGCACATGGTGCGGGTTGGGTACCACAGTCTTGCGCTCACGGAGTGAGCTCCTACAGGTTGTGGGTTGGCCTGGCACCGCGCCCAGCCGACGTTTGCTGCACTCCGTAGTCGGGTAGTGAGTTGCGCTGCGCTTGGGAGGTGCCACCGAGCGCTGCGGGTCCGCAATGACAGGCAATTGAACTGCAAACTTGATTTCACACATCAAACCAGGTGTCGGTCACCACGGTGTGAAGTTCGCCGATGCGCATCTGGAGGTCGTTGATATAGTCGCGAAAGCCCTCGTCGATGGCGGCGTCGTCCTCGCGGATGCCCTGGTAGTGGGCCGCCCGCAGCACCCGGACGCTGGCCGTCAGCTGGTCGCCGCGGGGCAGTTTCGACCCCGTGGTTTCCAGGGCTTCCAGGCAGTAACCCACGGCGCGGGGAAAATTGCGGTCTTCCAGCAGGTACCTGGCCACCCGGGGCCCTTTTACGGATTTGCGCTGGCTTTTGGTGTAGGGCAGATAGGCGGAGACGGAGTGGAGCACATTGGCCCACACGATTTGTTCCACGGAAGGCAGCAGGTTGCCCTCGTTCTCCAGTACCACCGAGGCGCCGGCGTCGAGGATCCTGGTGGTCATGTCGGCCCGTTCGATATTGCGCCCCAGGCGCAGAAAACTCTTCGGCTGGCCCTCGCTCATGGTGCTGATAAACAGCCCGTGGAGGCGCTGGCAGGACTTGATCACTTCGGCGATGAACTCGTGGCGGGTGCCCCGCTTGATGCCCAGCTGGAGGTTGTCGTTGACGTACAGGGACAGCTCGTTGACATACTCCCAGGACTCTTCGGGAATCACGTCCCTGCTGGTGCGGATATTCTCCCGCACCAGCTTCAGGGAGTGCACCATGGAGCCGTAGTAGTCCGGGTCGGAGAGCAGGAACTTGGTTACGTTGCGCTCTTCCCGCACCTTGTAGCGGGCGTCGAACCAGGACTCGGCATTGTTGAGGGTGACCAGGTTGTACCAGCCGATATTGACCCCGCCGGGCATGTCCAGCAGGAGGTCGGTGTAGACCCCCATCAGGCGGGCGGTGTTTTCCACCCGCTCCAGGTAGCGGCTCATCCAGTAAATGCGTTCGGCGACTCGTGACAGCATCAGGACTTACCCCCCACATCGACAATCCAGGTGTCCTTGCTGCCTCCCCCCTGGGAGGAGTTGACCACCAGGGAGCCCTTTCTCATGGCCACCCGGGTGAGGCCGCCGGTGGTGACATAGGTTTTGTTGGACTGGATGATAAAGGGCCGCAGGTCCACGTGGCGGGGTTCCAGGCGGCCGCCGTCCACCAGGGTGGGCACCGTGGACAGGCTGAGGGTGGGCTGGGCGATATAGTTGCGGGGGTTGGCCTTGATCAACTCGGCAAACAGCTTCTGGTCCTTCTTGGTGGAGTGGGGCCCCACCAGCATGCCGCTGCCGCCGGACTCGTTGGCGGGCTTCACCACCAGCTTGTCCAGGTTGGCAAGCACGTATTCCCGCTCCTTGTCGTTGACGCAGAGGAAGGTCTCCACATTGGGTATCAAGGGCTCCTCCCCCAGGTAGTACTTGATGATTTGCGGGACAAAGGCGTACACCACCTTGTCGTCCGCCACCCCGGCCCCGGGGGCGTTGGCCAGGGCCACATTGCCATTTTTCCAGGCCCGCATCAGCCCGGGCACCCCCAGCACGGATTCCTTGTTGAACACCTCGGGGTCGATAAACAGGTCGTCGATGCGGCGGTAGATCACATCCACCCGCTCCAGGCCGTCGACGGTTTTCATATACACGCAGTCGTCGTCGGCCACCGCCAGGTCGCTGCCCTCCACCAGCTCGACCCCCATCTGCTGGGCCAGGTAGGCGTGTTCGAAGTAGGCGGAGTTGTAGATACCCGGGGTCAGCACCACCACCGAGGGCCGCCCGATAT
>CAZWUP010000308.1:0-3441 GCA_964637045.1 uncultured Porticoccaceae bacterium
TGGCGGTGTTGCTGGAGCGGGGCATTCTCTATCACCCCGCAGTGGCCCCCGCCCTGTGGCGGCAGCTCGCCCTGCCGCTGTCAGCCGCCAACCGGCAGCTGCTGGCCAGCGCCTTTGGTGGCGCCCGGCCCCCCGAGGTGTATCTGCTTGCCGGGGTGATCAATACCCTCGGCCAACCCCTGGGGGTGGGGCAGGGCAACAACCCCACCTGTCAGAGCGCCAGGGCCATTTCCATGTGGTCCTACAATGACCCCGACTACCTGCTGCAAATGGTCGCCTGGGCGGCGCGGGATGACAATGTGGTGATGCACTTCGAGGGCCGGCAGGTGTCATCCGGGGATGCGGGGCAGGGCATGGCGGTCTCCGGGGTGCTGGATGTGGACCCGGTATCCCTGGTATTGGTGCCCCATCTCGACAAAATCTACATGGCCATGGGACGCCTGGTGGCGGACCGGGGCCAGGATCCCCACCGCTGGATAAACCCGGAATTCCACGGCTGGTGGGTGGGCCGCGGGTTCCATATCGCGGTGGATGTGGCCACCGGAAAGCTGGCGGAGTACGGCGGGTTCCTGCGCAATTTTTACGCCAGTTACCACCCCTTCTTCAACGGCAACCAGCCGGTGATTCACCCCCAGCCGGCGGGTATTGCGGTCACTGATTCCGCCGCCCGCTTTGTCGGTTGGCACGCCATCACCCTGCTGCGGGTGGCGTTGGATCACGAGGGCGAGATGCGGGTCTATTTCTTCAATCCCAATAACGACAGCGGCCAGGACTGGGGCAATGAGGTGGTGGTGTCCACCGGTGGCTGTGGCGAGCGCTTTGGCGAGTCCTCGCTGCCGGTGCGGCAGTTTGTCTCTCGCCTCTATCTGTTCCATGTGGACCCCCTGGAGCCGGGGGAGCCGGACAAGGTGCCAGAAGAGGAGATTGCCGCAGTGACCGCCATGGCGGCGGCCAGCTGGGCCGCGGAGCGCTAACGACGGAGCGCCAAAAAGGGAAAGCTGAAGGGGGGCAGCGCAGGTCGCGGCTGCGCCCGTCGGGGCTTTATGTCGCCATTATGTCCGTCCCTCAGTGCGGTGGCCGCTCGCGTCCGCTGTCCGGGTAGGTGGTGATGGGGGCGAAACGTCAATAGGGTGTTTGCCCCCCGCTGCCTGCGCCGCCAAGTCCTGTATGATGGCCGGACTCCCCACCTGGCGACTCCCCATGGCGACAGTGCCTTCCACCCGACTGAATAAATACATCAGCGACAGCGGCCTGTGTTCGCGCCGCGATGCGGACCGCTATATCGAGCAGGGCAATGTCTATGTCAACGGCAGGCGGGCCAGGGTGGGGGACCAGGTGTTCGCCAACGACAGGGTTCGGGTCAACGGCCAGGATATCGAGCCGCGGGATGAGGAGGGACTGATTTTTATTGCCCTCAACAAACCCGTCGGCATTGAGAGCACCAGCGAGGCCCATATTCGCGGCAATATCGTCGATTTCGTCAACCACAGTGTGCGGATTTTCCCCATTGGCCGCCTCGACAAGGACTCCCAGGGGCTGATTTTCCTCACCAACAATGGCGACCTGGTGAACAAGATCCTCCGCGCGGGCAACAATCACGAAAAGGAATACCTGGTGACCGTCAACCGGCCGGTGAGCGATGACTTTCTCGCCAGAATGGGCGGCGGCCTTCCGGTGCTGGGCGCCGTCACCAGAAAATGCAAGGTCACCCGGGAGTCGCAGTTCGTATTCAGGATTACCCTGGTCCAGGGATTGAACCGCCAGATTCGCCGCATGTGCGAACACCTCGATTATGTCGTCACCCGCCTCGAGCGGGTCAGGATCATGAATATTGGCCTCAAGGGGCTGCCGGTGGGGGAGTGGCGAGACCTGACCCAGAAGGAGCTGGAAGGGCTGTTCAAGATGATCGAACACTCCTCGTCTGAGGCAAAAGGTAGCGTCAAGAAGGCCACCAAGCGGCCGCCAAGGGGCATGGGTGGTGCTGCGAAGGGGGCTGCGGGAGCCGGCGGCGCCAGGGCAAACCAGCGCCCGCACACGGCAAAGCCCGGGAAGAAGTCAGGGCGCCTCGGTGGTCGATCCAGGAAGCCCTGAGGCTGAACCGGGCGCCGAGCAACGATGGCCTTCAGTCACCGGAAGGGTCACCGGGGTGGTTGCCGGGGGCCGCGTCCTGGCACAGCAACCCTGACCGGGATCGCCGACATTCGCGGCATGGCATTGATGCTTTCCAGCTGCCGGTCGCTGGTTACCAGCTGGCAGGTGGAGGAGCCCACCTGGCGGTAGTCCCCCTCCTCGCCGGGGAGAGCCCCCCAGCCGTGACTCATGGATATCGCCCCGCGGCGCACGGTGCCATCCGCCTTGACAATCGCCGGTATGGCCCCCGCCGGGGAGATTATTTCCACTTCATCGCCATCCTCAAGCCCCAGTTCCGCCAGGTCGTCGCCGTGCATATGGGCCGGGTTGTAGGGCAGCTGCCTGCGCACGCCGGCCAGGGTGAAGTCGGCGGTGTTCATCATTGCTCGTTCTCGCCGGCAGATCAGGCGGTGGGTGTAGGGTGAAGTCACTGTGGTTGTCGCAAGCAGCTGCGTCAGTTCGTCTCTGACATCGGCGGGGGCCAGATCGAAACGGGCGCCGACCCCGGGTCGGGGAGGCAGTACGGTCTGGGTCGGGCGGTCGAATATCTTGCCCTGGGGATGGCGTTTGACCTCTGCCAGGGGCACCTGGGCGTGCCGGGCGAGCAGCTCCAGCAGTTGGTCGGTAGTGGGCGGGGTCTCCATATCGAGCTCGGTGCCGGCAAAATTAAGCTGTAGTTTCAGGCGCTTGGCCAGGGCCCAGTAGAGGTACCAATCGTCGATAACATCCATCCCCGGCTCCGGGGAAATCAGCGCCGGGGAGTACTGGGCAAAATTCACCCCGAGGGGGGCGTAGGCCTCCAGCATCAGGCTGTGGCCGGGGCGTTCGAAGGCGTGGGTGGGGGCAAACACATGGCTGGCCAGCCGCGCCGTCTGGGCCAGGCGCGGTTCGGCGGTAACCAATAGCTCCAGGGCCTCAAGGGCTTTGACGGCGCGCGCGTGTTTGGGCAGTCCCGCGGCGGGGTTGGCGCCGTCACAGAACAGCGCGTGAATCTGGCCCTCTCCGGGCAGCAGAATTTCCTCCGCCAGCAGGTTGGTCATCATGGTGCCGTGGAGGGTGCCGTAGTTGCCAATCCGGCTCTTGTGTCCCTGCTCCCAACTCCGCCCAGGGGGGATAACCTCGGCCCGGTACTCCCGCGGCGGGGTCAATACGCCGGTGTTGCGCACGGTGTCCCCCGCCCTGGGAAAGCGGCCGCAAATGACGTTCAGGGTTTCGATAAGGTGTTCCGCGAGGTTGGAAAAAGGTCCCATGTCGGGACCGGTGCCGCCACCCGCCATGCCCCGGGATGAATCCCGAGCGAACATTTCCGCG
>CAZWUP010000309.1:0-3386 GCA_964637045.1 uncultured Porticoccaceae bacterium
TCAGCCGTCAGGACCAACCGGGCCGCTTTACCGTGGGCTCCGCGGCGGACAGCGCGGTGGAGAAGCGGGTCGCGCAGCGGCGCTGAGGGCCGATCCGGGGGGCGGCTCCCGGGGGGCGAGGTCGCGGCAGTGGGCGGTGGTTGCGGGCTGTCCCCACGGCGGTTGTCCATCAGGGCTATGGGGTAGTGGCCAAGTTGCGTATAATGGCCCACTACCACTGGCCGCCAACCCCAGAGACAAGGATTCCCGCCCAGAATGAATCTAAATTACCTCGACTTTGAGCAACCCATTGCCGAGCTGGAAGCGAAGATCGAAGAACTTCAGCTGGTCGGCAACGACAATGACCTGAATATCTCCGAGGAAATTGCCAAACTAAGGGACAAGTCGCGGCGCCTCACCGAGAGCCTGTACGCCAATCTCAGCGCCTGGGATGTGGTCAAGGTGGCCAGGCACCCCCACCGCCCCTACGCCATGGATTACATCGGGCGGGTTTTCGAGGAGTTCGACGAGCTCCACGGCGACCGCCACTTCGGCGACGACAAGGCCATCGTGGCCGGCATCGCCAGGCTCAACGGGCGCCCGGTGGCGGTGATCGGCGAGGAAAAGGGCCGCGGGGTTACCGAAAAGGTCCACCGCAACTTCGGCATGCCCAAGCCGGAGGGCTACCGCAAGGCCCTGCGCCTGATGGAGATGGCGGAGCGCTTCAAAATGCCCATCCTCACCCTTATCGATACCCCCGGAGCCTACCCGGGCATCGACTCCGAGGAGCGGGGCATCAGTGAATCCATCGCCCGCAACCTGGCGGTGATGTCCCGCCTGCGCACCCCCATCATCTGCACCGTGATCGGCGAGGGCAGCTCCGGTGGCGCCATCGCCATCGGTGTTGGCGACCGCCTCAACATGCTCCAGTACGCCACCTATTTCGTGATTTCCCCCGAGGGCTGCGCCAACATCATCTGGAAAACCGTGGACAAGGCGCCCCTCGCGGCGGAGGCCATGGGGGTCACCTCCAAGGTGCTCCAGGACCTGGGCATCGTCGACGAAACCATTCCCGAGCCCCTCGGCGGCGCCCACCGGGATCTCGAGGCCATGGCTGCAACCCTCAAAGACAGGCTCAGCGCCCAGCTCGACGACCTGGTTACCATCCCCATCGACCAGTTGCTGGAAACCCGCTTCAATCGCCTGATGTCCTACGGCAACTGAAGGCGGGGCCGCCGGGAGCCGGGATGTGGACACCTCCCCTCACCAGTTGCTGGCTCCCGCTCTCCCCAGGCTCGCGGCCGCCGAGCGGCTGATCGTCGCCTACAGCGGCGGCCTGGACTCCACGGTGCTGCTCCACGCCGTGGCGCGCATCTTCCCCCCCCAGCGGCTCGCCGCCGCCCATGTGGACCACGGTCTGTCCCCCCACAGCGGCCTGTGGCTCCAGCACTGTCGCCAGGTGTGCCAGGGGCTGGGCATTGCCTTCCACAGCTGCCGCTTGAACCTGGACCCCAGCGGTGCCGGCCTGGAGCAGGCCGCCCGCCGGGGGCGCTACCATTTCCTTGCCGGGCTGGTGGCGGCCAATGAGCTGGTGCTGATGGCCCATCACCTGGACGACCAGCTGGAAACCCTGCTCTTCCGCCTGTTGCGGGGTTCCGGCCCCAGGGGCCTGGCGGCGATGCCGGCCAGCCGTGGTCTCGGCGCCGGCGCACTGTTGCGGCCCCTGTTGGCGGTGCCCAGATCGAGGCTCGTCCACTGCGCCCGCAGCTGGCAGCTGAACTGGATCGAGGACGAATCCAACGCCGCCGTGACCTTTGACCGCAATTACCTCCGCCACCAGGTGCTGCCCGCCATTGGCGGGCGCTGGCCCGACTACCGCCAGCGCCTGGCACGGACCCTGGAACAGTGCCAGGGGGCGGACGAGATTCTCCGCGAGCGGGCCCAGCAGGACCTGGAAAACCTCGGCGAGCGCCGGGAGCGCTTCGGCCACAGCCTGGCACTGGCGGGGTTTGCCGCCCTGTCGCCCCCCCGCCAGCAAAATGTCCTCCGGGAGTGGGTGCGCAGCCGCGGCCTGGGGCCGCTGCCCCACAGGGTTCCCGACGCCGTCGCCAGGGAGCTGGTGGCCGCCCGGGAGGACGCCAGCCCCCTGGTGAGCTGGCCCGGAGGGGCGTTGCGCCGCCACCGGGGCCGGCTCTATGTGATGTCCCACTTGCCGCCGCTGTCCGCTGAGGCGGAATTAACCCTGTCCCCCGGTGTCGACATCCCCGTTGCCGACGGCGGTCGCCTGGAGTGGCAGGCCGCCACCGGTGGCGGCCTGGTGGTCCCCGCCGCCGCCGAGGTAGCGGTTCGCTTTCGCCGCGGCGGCGAACGGTGCCGACCCCGGGGGCGGGGCGGTTCGGCGGCGCTGAAAAAGGTGCTTCAGGAACACGGCCTGGAGCCCTGGCTCCGGGACCGGGTGCCGCTGCTGTATGTCAACGGCCAGCTGGCCGCGGTGGGCGACCTGTTTGTCTGTGAGGGTTTCGCCGCCAGGCCGGGGGAGTCCGGCTGGCAGCTGTGCTGGCGCTATCCGTCGGCCCCGGGGTGACTTGCCGCAACCGGGAAAACGCCGCCAGACAGCCCGCGGCGGAGGGGCAGGTGGTCTCAAGTTTGGCCATTGGCCATGTTTTCAATTGAGCGCCCGGAGGCTTTCTGGTAGTCTGGCTTCCCATCTTGAGGAAGGTGGCGGCACTCTATTGTTCCCCCTGACAGCCCGCTTTTCCCACGATAGATTTTTCTCCTCACATATCTAGCAAGGGCCCAGATGACACGTTTTATTTTCGTTACCGGCGGTGTTGTTTCCTCATTGGGAAAGGGCATCGCCTCCGCCTCCCTTGGCGCTGTACTCGAGTCCCGCGGCCTCAGAGTCACCATCCTCAAGCTCGACCCCTACCTCAATGTCGACCCCGGGACCATGAGCCCCTTCCAGCACGGGGAAGTCTTTGTCACCGAGGACGGCGCCGAGACCGATCTCGACCTGGGTCACTACGAGCGCTTCCTGAGTTCAAAAATGACCAGGAACAACAACTTCACCAGTGGCCAGATCTACGAGACCGTGCTGCGCAGGGAGCGCCGGGGCGACTACCTGGGGGGCACGGTGCAGGTCATTCCCCACCTCACCGACGAAATCAAGCGCCGCATCCTCACCGGCGGCGAGGGCTATGATATCGCCCTGGTGGAAATCGGCGGCACTGTCGGGGATATCGAATCCCAGCCCTTCCTCGAAGCCATCCGCCAGCTGAAGATGGAGCTGGGCTCCAACCGGGCGCTGTTGATTCACCTCACCCTGGTGCCCTATATCGCCACCGCCGGGGAAACCAAGACCAAGCCCACCCAGCACTCGGTGAAGGAGCTGCGCTCCATCGGCCTGC
>CAZWUP010000310.1:0-3381 GCA_964637045.1 uncultured Porticoccaceae bacterium
GGGAAATGGGGTACTCGTCGGTGTAGCCGTAGCCGCCGAAATGCTGCAGGCACTCGTTGATCACCTCCAGCTCCATCTCCGTGGTGGCGTATTTGAGGGCCGCGGCATCGTCCACGGTCATCTGCCCGGCCTTGAATTTGGCCACATTCTTCTCGTACAGGGCGCGGCCAAGCTCCAGCTTGACCTTGCACTCCGCCAGCTTGAACCTGGTGTTTTGCAGCTTGCTCAGGGGTTGGCCGAAGGCGTGGCGCTGCTGAACATAATCTGCCGCCAGGTCGAGGGCGCCCTGCATATGGCCCACCGCCTGGGCGGAGCAGCCCAGGCGCTCCCGGGGCAGCTCCTGCATCATATGGATAAAACCCATGCCCTCGGTCCCCAGCAGACAGTCCACCGGCACCCGCAGGTTGTCGAAAAACAGCTCCACGGTGTCACTGCTGTGCTGGCCGATCTTCTTGATCTGCTTGCCCCGCTTGAAGCCGGGCAATGTGGTGTCCACCAGAATCAGGGAGACCCCCTTGGCGCCGGCATTCATATCTGTCTTGCAGCACAACACCACCAGGTCGGCGTGGATGGCGTTGGTGATAAAGGTCTTCGAGCCGTTGATCACATAGTGATCGCCATCCCGCACCGCCTGGGTGCGCATGGCGGCGGTGTCGCTGCCGCCACCGGGTTCGGTCATCGCCAGCGAGGCCACCACCTCGCCGCTCACCAGTCCCGGCAGCCAGCGCTGTTTCTGCTCTTCGGTGCCCAGATTGTAGATGTAGGGGCCGATGATGTTGGCCTGAATATTGTACCCGGAGGACAGGGCGTGGAAGTTGAGGCGGCACATCTCCTCCATGATCATCAGTGGCACGTCCACACTGGTGGCGGCGGCGCCATAGGCCTCCGGCAGGTCCGGGCACAGCAGTCCGGCGGCACCCATGGTGTTCCAGAACTCCCTGGGCATCAGCTTGTCGTCCTCCCACTTCTCGTAGTGGGGCTGGACCTCCTGCTCGAGGAATCTCAGCACCATGGCGCGAAATTCTTCCAGGGCGGCGTCTTCCTGCGTTTGCTGGTTCAATGTCATGTTGTCGTTCCTGCTGAATGACCGGGGGGCGCCCGGCGCTGATTGAAAATAAGGTATCTTTGACGGCCCATTATAAGGCCAGTTGCCGGGGGGGTGGCAACAAACAGCCGCCGGTGCCAGCCGGCATCACCCCTGGCTGCCGATGGCGGGGCGGCCAACTCGCAACCGGCAGCGGTATTCCGCGCCACTGCCGGGGGGTGGGGTCAGTGCAGCTTGAGGCGGGGCCGGATGATATGGTTGATGCGGTCGGCGATCACCATCAGCAGTGCCCGGAAGGGGCCGTGGAGGGCGATCTGATGCATGCGATAGAGGGAGATATAGGCCATGCGCGCAAGCCAGCCGCGGACATTGAAGCTGGAACCTCGGCCGAGATTGCCCATCAAGACCCCTACAGTGGCGTACTGGCTGAGGGAGATCAGCGAGCCGTGGTCCTTGTATTTAAAGTCTTTCAGTGGCTTGCCCGCCAGGTCCCGGAGGAGGTTGGCGGCCACCAGGCTGGCCATCTGGTGGGCGGACTGGGCGCGGGGCGGTACCCAGCGATCTTCCCCCAGGCGGCACCCGGCGCAGTCGCCAATGGCGTAGATGGCATTGTCCCTGGTGGTTTGCAGGGTGGCTGTGACCAGCAGTTGGTTGATGCGGTTTGATTCCAGGCCGCCGATCTCCCGCAGAAAATCCGGAGCCTTGATGCCCGCCGCCCAGACCAGGATATCGCCGCGGATCTCCTCCCCGGCGGCGGTGTGGAAGATGCCCTTTTCCGCCCGGGCGACCTGGGTCCCCAGGCGCACACTGGCACCCGCTTTGGCCAGCTCGCCGAGTACGCTGGCGGACACCCGGGGGGAGAGGTTGGGTACCAGGCGCGGACCGGCTTCGAGGATGGTCACGTTCAGATGATCGGCGGTCACCCGATCCAGGCCGTAGAGTTCGAACAGCTGGCGGGCGTTGAACAGCTCTGCCGCCAGTTCCACCCCGGTGGCGCCGCCGCCGACGATAACGATATTGAGACACGCCTGGGGGTTGCTGATCAGGGTCCGGTTGAGGCGGATAAAGCCGTTGACCAGGGTTTTCTGAAAGCGCAGGGCCTGGCGGGAGTTGTCGAGGAACATGCAGTGGCTGGCGACGCCGGGGATGCCGAAATCATTGGCGCCGCTGCCGATGGCCATGATCAGCCGGTCGTAGCTCTCTTCCCGTTCGGGGAGGATGATGTCGCCGTTGTCGTCGAGCACCGGTGCCAGGTGCACGAGCTTGCGCTCCCGGTCGAGATTGTGGAAGGTTCCCAGCTTGAACCTGAACCCGTACTTGTGGCCGTGGGCGCGATAGCTGACGGCATCGATCTCCGCGTCCAGGCTGCCCACGGCGACCTCGTGCAATAGCGGCTTCCACAGATGGGTATGGTTGCGGTCGATAAGCAGCACTTCGGCCTTGCCTTTGGCCCCCAGTTTGCGGCCGAGAAACGTGGCCAGTTCCAGGCCGCCGGCACCACCACCCACCACCACGATTTTCACGATTCCAGTCCCAAGATTTGCCAGCCGCGCATTCTACGCCCTTGCAGCCGGCTGAAGATACTGCCTGCCAGTCCAAACCTGCAATCCATGGCCGACGGCCTGGCCGCCCCGCATCGGCCGTCATCCGGCTGAAAAAAAGAATTCATCGTCCGGTCATGAATACATAACGGAAACGACATATTCCCCCGCTAGTGTTACCGCCAGTAACAACACACAACGAGGGAACACAACGGATGAAAACCACCATACACAGAATGACGCTGCTGGCTGCGGCTATTGCCGCCGCCGTATCGGTCCAGGCCGCGGATACAACCCAGAGCAAAAACCTGGAGGAGGTCATTGTGATCTCTCAGGCGACCAGTTACGCCAACAGCCTGGTCACCGAGGGCATGATCAAACAGCAAAATCCCATCACCAGCATCGCCGCGGTGATCGACAACCTGCCGGGCGTGCTGGTCAACGAGGGAGACGTGTTCGGCTCCGACGACTGGGCCACCACCATCTCCATCCGGGGCTTTCAGCTGAGTCTCGACGAGCAGCAAATTGGCACCACCGTGGACGGAATTCCCAACGGCAATTCAGGTTACGGCGGCGGTTCCAAGGCTAACCGCTATATAGACACCCCCAACCTGGCGGGCGTCCAGGTATCCCAGGGCACTGCCAATATTTCGTCCCGTTCCCACGAGGCCCTGGGGGGCACCCTCAACTTTACTACCATCGATCCAGAGGTGGAGCAGGGCATGAGGGTCGATATCACCAGTGGTGATTTCGATGCCCAAAAGACTTATCTGCGTTACAACACCGGTGAGTTTC
>CAZWUP010000311.1:0-3347 GCA_964637045.1 uncultured Porticoccaceae bacterium
GGTGCCGGGCTCCTACACCAATCCGATCTGGCCAAAATCAAATTGAAACAGCACTATGGTGGTGTCAGATGCCGTCGGGCATCGGTGGGACAACCGGGTCACTCCCTTTGGAGATCGTTGATGTTGTACCAGCTTTTTGAAATCAATCAGTTTATGGCTGCCCCTGTGCGCAAGGTGATGAGCCTGCAGCAGGATATGCTGCGCTCCAGGCGCAACCCCCTGGTGGATACCAGGCTGGCTCGCAGCTGGGACGCGGCCCTGGAGATTGTCGACAACACAATCCGCCGCTACGACAAGCCGGCCTGGAACATCGGCAGCACCATTATCAATGGCCTCAGGGTACCGGTGGAGGACAAGGTGGTGTGGGCCAAGCCCTTCTGCAACCTGGTGTATTTTCAGCGCGGCACGGGCAATCTGTCGAGCATTCGCAAGTCGGGGCACCTGGATCCCCGGGTGCTGCTGCTGGCCCCCCTGTCCGGCCACTATGCCACCCTGCTGCGGGGTACCGTGGAGGCGCTGCTGCCGGATTGCGAAGTCTTTGTCAGCGATTGGGTCAATGCGGCGGATGTGCCCACCTCGGAGGGCGCCTTCGATCTCAGCGATTTCACCGACTATCTGATGGAGATGATGGCCTTTGTCGGCCCCAAGTGTCATGTGATTGCCGTCTCCCAGCCCGGTCCCGCGGCCCTGGCGGCGGTGAGCATGATGTCCGAGGACAACGACGCGGCCCTGCCGGCCACCCTTACCCTGGTGGGTTCTCCCATCGATTCCCGCCGTTCCCCCACCACCGCCAACCTGATTGCCGAAGAGAAGCCGCTGTCCTGGTTCCGGCGCAAGTTCGTCTACCGGGCGCCGCCAACCCGGCGGGGTTTTATGCGCAAGGTGGTGCCGGGTTTTGTACAGCTGGGGGGCGTGTTGGCCAAAACCAGTGGTCGCCACATCATGGCCCACAAGGAGTATTTCAAGCAGCTGGTGCGGGGGGACAGCGACAAGGCGGACCGCCACAAGCAGTTCTACGAGGAGTATCTGTCGGTGATGGATGTGCCCGCGGAATTGTTTATGCAGACGGCGGAATCCGTCTTCCAGCGCCATGAGCTGGCCAAGGGGGTGTATTACCACCGGGGTCGGCTGGTGAATCCCGGGGCCATCACCCAGGTGGCGCTGATGACGGTGGAGGGGGAGGACGACGATATTGCCGGCATTGGCCAGACCCAGGCCGCCCACGAGCTGTGTAGCGGGCTTCCCGACGCCATGAAGTGGGACTATATCCAGCCCGGGGTGGGGCATTACGGCATCTTTACCGGGCGCCGCTTTCGCGAGGAGGTGCGCCCCAGGATCAGCGACTTTATTCGCTCCTACACCGCCTGGGGGGAGGAGAAGCCCATTCAGGCGGAACTCCACCGGAGGATCTGGCAGTCATTGCCGAATTTGCGGCCAACCAAGGCCCGGGGTTGAGCTCAGGCCAGCCCCTCAAAACTCCTTCTTTTTGCGGGGCGCAAATTTGCGCCCATCCTTGTCCTTGGGGGGGCCTTTGAACTTGTCCTTCTTCATGGGCGGTGCGCCGCGGGTGGCGGGCCGGGCGCCGCCTTCCACTTTTTGCATCCTGCTGGGCAGTTGACGAATGCGGACTTTTCTCAGGTGTTGCAGCAGCTCGTTGGGCATGCCTTCGGGGAGGTCGACGGTGCTGTAGTCGTCGTGGATATCGATGCGGCCGATATAGCGGCTCTCGATATCCGCCTCGTTGGCGATGGCGCCGACGATATCCTTGGCCTGCACCCCGTGCTCACGGCCCACCTCGATGCGGTAGGTGTCCATGGGGATATCTTCGTCGGGACCGTCGCGGCGGGCCTTTTTGCGGGGGCTTTCCGGGCGCTCGTCGTGGCCGCGCTTCTCGAAGCGCTCTTCCCGGGGCTTTTTGTCCCTGGGGGGCTTCTCGTTGTAGGCTTTGTCTCTTGCGGCGGGTCTTTCCGCCGCCAGCTCCCGCAACTCGGGGAACAGGGGGCGTTCCTGCTGGAGGAGGAAGGCCATGGCCGAGGCCAGGTCCAGCAAGTCCAGTGCCTGCTCCGCCGCCAGGTTGGTGAGCAGGCTGCGGAAGCGGCTGATGTCTTCGGTCTCCAGGGTTTCGGTGAGACGGTTGCGGAAGTTCTCGATGCGCTTGCTGCTGACTTCCTCGCTGCCCGGCAGGGACATGGTTTCAATGGGCTGGCCGGTGGATTTCTCCAGGGACCGCAGCAGGCGCTTTTCGCGATGGGTGATAAACAGAATCGCCTCGCCATCCCGTCCGGCGCGGCCGGTGCGGCCGATGCGGTGGACATAGGACTCGTTGTCGTAGGGGATGTCGTAGTTCACCACATGGCTGATGCGCTCCACATCCAGGCCCCGGGCGGCAACGTCGGTGGCCACCACGATGTCCAGCTTACCGTCCTTCAGGCGCTGCACGGTGCGCTCCCGCAGTTGCTGGTTGAGGTCGCCGTTGAGGGCGGCGGCGCTAAAGCCCCGGGCCTCGAGTTTTTCCGCCAGTTCCACGGTGGTGGACTTGGTGCGCACAAACACCAGCATGCCGTCGAAGTCTTCCACCTCCAGCAGTCTGGTGAGGGCATCCATTTTCTCGTTGTTGGACACCACCAGGCAGCGCTGGCGAATCTTTTCCACGGTGCGGGTTTTGGAGGCGATGCGCACTTCCTCGGCGTCGCCCAGGTAATTGGCGGCGATGCGCTGGATCTGGGGCGGCATGGTGGCGGAGAACAGGGCGCGCTGGGCGCTGTCCGGGGTGGCCGCCAGAATGGCCTCGACATCGTCGATAAAGCCCATGCGCAGCATTTCGTCGGCCTCGTCGAGGACGACGGCGCGGATCTGCGCCAGGTCCAGGCTCTGGCGGCGCAGGTGGTCCATGATCCGTCCGGGGGTGCCCACCACCACCTGGGCGCCGCGTTTGAGGGCGCGCAGCTGGCCCACCATGTCGGCACCGCCGTACACAGGCAACACATGGAAGCCGGGCATGCCCCGGGCATAGCTCTGACAGGCCTCGGCGACCTGGATCGCCAGCTCCCGGGTGGGGGCCAGCACGAGGATTTGCGGCGTTTTCTGTGCCGGGTCCAGTCTGCTCAGCAGGGGTAGGGCAAAGGCGCCGGTTTTGCCGGTGCCGGTCTGGGCCACCCCCAGCAGGTTCTTGCCCGCCAGCAGCAGGGGGATGCTCTGGGCCTGGATGGGAGAAGGCTGTTCGTAGCCGAGTTCAAGCACGGTGGCGAGAATGGCTGGAGCCAGTCCCAGTTCGGAAAATTGCGGAGAAGACATGATAACCTGCGGAATCCGGGGGCGGATGGGGTAAAAACAGCCGGGCAGTATAC
>CAZWUP010000312.1:0-3340 GCA_964637045.1 uncultured Porticoccaceae bacterium
ATTGCGGACCCACAGCGCTTCGCGGGGCCTGCTAAGCGCAGCGAAGCAATCTCAATGGCGGCGGTTTTGCGTAGGTCGGATCGCCTAGAGCGCCTACTTTTGGTTGCGCAGCCGTAATCCGACGGCGAATTTCGTCAAACCCACGTGATTGTCGGATTACGGCTGCGCCTAATCCGACCTACCGGACTGCCGCGCTTTGCTCCCGGCTAAAGGCTCCTCGCAATTGGTGGTGATTCGAAGCGAATAGGGCGTATTTCCCACCTCTTTTCGCCCGGAGGGCCGGGCTCCTACACAAGCGCAACCCGTCATTAACAAATGGAAAGAGCACTAGCTTAATGCCCGTACCCGTAGTGGTCGTAATAACCGCCGTAGCTGTAGCCGTATTTCTCGGCCTTTTTGATATCCACCTGATTGAGCACCACGCCGGTGACCGGGGCATTCTTTTGCAACAGCTGGCCCACGCCCCGCTGGGCCAGGGGAATGGCGGTGGACAGGGACTTCACCACATAGACCACCGAATCCGCCACCCGGGACAGCAGCACCGCATCGCTCACCGCCAGGGAAGGGGGCGAGTCGATCACGATATAGCCGTAGCCGGGCTTGAGGGACTCCAGCAATTCCTCAAAGCGCGGGGATGCCAGCAACTCCTGGGGATTGGGGGGCACAGTGCCGGCGCTGAGGAGGTCGACGCCCTCCGCCACCGGGCGCAGGCAATCCTCCAGGGTGGCGGTGCCGGCGATGTAATTGGCGACACCGGGCAGGCCCACCGGCAACTCAAAGTTCTTGCGCAGGCTGGGGCGCCGCAGGTCGGCGTCGATCAGCAGCACTTTGTGCATCTGCCCCAGGGCCAGCGCCAGGTTGGACGCCAGGGTGGTCTTGCCCTCCCCCGGCACCGAGGAGGTCACCAGAATCACCTTGTGGGGATCATCCAGCCCCGACAGCACCAGGGAGGTGCGGATGGTGCGCATGGACTCGGAAAAGGCCTTGTCGGCATTGCCGCGGAAGACCTCCGTCAGCTTGGCGTTTTTGAGCTGCTTCACCAGCGGCAGAATGCCCAGCACCGGCAGGTTCAAACGGTTTTCGACATCGTCCGTGCCCTTGAAGGTGTTGTTGAGCATCTCCATCAGCAGGGTGAGCCCCACCCCGCAGAACAGGGCGAGCAGGCCGGAGATCAGCACAATCAGGGATTTCTTTGGCTTCACCGGCACCTTGGGGGCCACGGCCTTTTCCACCACCCGGGCGTTTACCGCGTCGAAATCCTGGGTGGCGGAGGTCTCCTTGAGGCGGGTCATAAAGGTGTCGTAAAGCTGGCGGTTGGTGTCCACCTCCCGCTGCAGCTCCCGCAACTCGAACTCCTTGCGGGTGATATCCTGAATTTCCCCCTTGTTCTGCTCGAAGGACGACTGCAGGCTCTGCTCGTTGGCCAGGGCCAGCTGATACTCCCGCTCGATGCTGGCCACCACCTGCTCCACCTGGGCCTTGAGGCTGGCGGTGGCGGAATTGAGCTCGGTCTGGGCGGCGATCATTTTCGGGTACTTGGGCCCGTACTTGCGGGTCATCTCCTGAACCTTGCTGCGGGCCATGGCCTCGGCGGCGCGAAACTGCTGCACCAGGGGGTCGCTCAGCACCGCGGGCACCGTAGCCAGCCTGTCCCAACCGCCGTCGCGCATGGTGGACACCTGGCGGTACTGGCTCTCGGCCTCGGCCCTGGCGCGGCGGGCATCGATCAGGCGGCTGCCGGTGCCCGACAGCTCCCCGGCGGATACCGTGGTCACCCCCTGCACATCCACCAGGTTTTCCTGCTCGCGGAACAGCTGCAGGCGCTGCTCCGACAACTGCAGATTGTACTTGAGCTCCGTCAGCTGGCTGTTCATCCAGCTGGTGGCGGTCTGGCTCATACTCAGCTTGGCCTCCAGCTGGCTTTCGATATAAGCCTTGGCCAGGGCATTGGCGGCAATGGCCGCCAGCTGGGCATCGGCCATATCCACGTGAATTTTCACCAGCTGGGTTTTCATCACCGGGCTGACGGTGATGCGGTTGCCAAAGGCATCCACCACCTGATCGAGAATCTCCGCCGGGTCCGCCTCCCGGGGTTCCAGGTCCTCCGGCAGGGTGAAGGGTAGCAGGCGGCGGATATCCAGGTCAGCCCACCAACCCTTGGCGTCCAGGAAAGGCTCCGGCTGCTGGCGGGGGTCAAACTCCGGGTGCTCGGTGAGGCGCAACTCCAGCACCACCCGCTCCGCCAGCTCCCGGGATTTGAGCAGCTCAAACTGGGTTTGCAGGTATTCGCTGCCGCTGCCTTCCAGGCCGTAGATTTCCTCGATGGAAACCGCCTTCGCCGCCCGCTGTTCGATCAGCAGGGTGGCCACGGCGCGGTAGATGGGCGTGATATTGAGCACCACCAGGGCGGCCAGCATCATCACCACCGCCACCAGGGAGACGATGCCCCACTTGCGGCGCCAGATGGGAATCCACAGTTGCAGCAGATCGATTTCGTCGTCGTCGGCGGAACTCTGCCGATGGGCCGGGTTGACGTCCTGGGGAGAAGTGTCGCTGGACATGGATTAAAAAAGACCCTGATCAATAGTAATGATGTCGCCGGGCATCACCGGGGTGTCCAGCTTGGCCGGCTCCGCCTTGCGCTCGGGGTCGGCGTCGCGAATGACCATGATTTTGCCCTTCGATGCCCACTCGGTAAAACCGCCCGCCAGGGCCACCGCCTTGCGCACCGTCAGCCCCGGCTGAAAGGCGTAGCCGCCGGGGCTTTTCACCTCGCCGTTGACGTAAAAATCCCGGTATTCAAGGATCCGCACCGAGACCTTGGGGTCCACCAGATAGTCCCCCATCAAGCCGCGGATAATGATGGCCTCCAGCTCGGCGGCGGTTTTTCCCGCGGCGCGCACCTCCCCCAAAAACGGGTAGGACACCGTGCCGGCATCGGTCAGGCGCACCTGCTCAAAGGTAAGCTCCTCCTCGCCAAACACGCGAATGCTGATCACATCCCCGGGGCCCAGCAGATAGGTGCTGTCCCCCGCGCCCCAGGCCTCGACACCGGCAACCAGCAATAGACAACTCAAAACAACTTTTTGTAACACAGGCAATTTTCACCATGGTTTTCTGCAGACAAAAAAAAGCGGCACAATAAACCTGTTATTGTGCCCCGGCGACATGACAGGCCGGAAATGGCTAATCTCGAAATTGGTTGTTCGCTAACCTTTCCTAACATTGCTCCGCGGAGTGGAATTGACCTCACCGCGAAGGTCGGGTTGTGCTGGTGTCGGGTTGCGCTGGTGTCGGGTTACGCTTTTGTCGGGTTACGCTGGTGTCGGGTTACGCTTTT
>CAZWUP010000313.1:0-3319 GCA_964637045.1 uncultured Porticoccaceae bacterium
GAGACAGCCAGGCTTGCGGCGCGCTTCATCCCCGACTTTCCGGCGACCGACTGGACGCCACTGCAGGGGACGAGTTGCAGGCCCTGGAGCGGCGTTACCCCGGGCTTGTGCTCCCTTCCGGGTATCTGGATCGGGATGCCACCCTGCATCTGCCAGCGGCCAAATCCCACTACGCAGGGGCGGCAACACGGCCATGATCGATCCCGTTTTGATGTTCTTCCTGCTCGGGCTGGGTGCCGGGCTGCTGCGCTCTGAATTGCGCCTGCCCGCGGCGGTGTATGACCTGGTGAGCATGCTGCTGCTGTTATCCATCGGTCTCAAGGGTGGCATCGAACTGGCCCGGCAACCCTTTGGCGGACTGGCGATCCAGGCCCTCGGTGTCATTGCCATGGGCCTGCTGTTGCCTCTGCTGGCATTTCCGGTGCTGCGCTTTGCCGGTCGCTTGCCCCGTGCGGATGCGGCTTCCATTGCCGCCCACTACGGTTCGGTGAGCGTCGCTACCTATGCCGTGGCGGTCGCCTACTTCGCCAACCGGCAGGTCGAATTCGAGGCTCACATGCCATTCCTGCTGGCGGTGCTGGAGATCCCCGCCATCCTGATCGGTATCCTGCTTGCCCGCGGGCTGTCCCGTGAGATGCGCCTAGGGGTGGTGGTCCACGAGGTCTTTCTGGGCAAGGGCATAGTGCTGCTGGTCGGCGGCCTGCTGATTGGCTGGGCCGCCGGCCCGGAGGGGCTGACGTCCATCAGTCCTCTTTTCTTCGACTTGTTCAAAGGTATCCTCGCCTTGTTTTTGCTGGAGATGGGGCTTATCACCGCCAACCAGTTCGGCAGCCTGAGGCAGCACGGCCCATTCCTGGTGGTGTTCGGTATCGCCATGCCGCTTATCTTCTCGGTGGTGGGTATCGCGCTGGGACTGGTGCTCGAACTGTCCCTGGGAGGCACCGCGATGTTGGGTATCCTGGCGGCGAGCGCGTCCTATATCGCGGTCCCGGCAGCTATGCGGATATCGGTTCCGGAAGCCAATCCGACCCTGTCCCTGGCGGCTTCCTTGGGTATTACTTTTCCATTCAACGTCCTGATCGGTATTCCCCTCTATCACGCCATGGCGACCCAGGCCTTTGCGCTGATCGCCGGAGCCAGTTTATGAACAGCTCAGTGCGCAAACTGCTCACCATCATTACCGAGTCGGTTCTGGAAAGAACATTGGCAGAGGAGATCGAGCACCTGGGAGCTCGGGGTTTCACCGTCACCGATGTCCGCGGCAAGGGGAGCCACGGACCGCGCAGCGCCGCGTGGCAGGAGAGCAGCAACATTCGCATAGAGGTGGTGTGTGATGAGCCGACCGCAGGGGCGATCGCCGCTCACCTGCAAGCCCATTACTACCGCAACTACGGCATGATCCTGTTTATGTCCGATGTCGCGGTGTTGCGGCCGGAGAAGTTCTGATGGGGTTCGCCGGGGCCGTTTGCAGGGTATTTTGCAGAGGTTGCCCGCGGCCGACAAATAGTCTCAACTCGGGAGGTTTATTAGGTGGGCACTGATGGTGATTACCAATTCCAGCGGGCTTTTTCCCGCCTGGGGAAAATTAGGGCGCGCACCTGGTGGATCCTGGGAGGTGCGACCTTGACGGTGCTCGGGCTCATGGCCTGGGCGGCCTTTGCCCTGTTGTCCTGGCTGTGGGCGCAGGCGCCACAGGTTGCCGGAACCGGTTGGCAAGTGGCGGAAAAGGCGATGTCGCGGGTCGACGATGTCGTGCCAGGGTTGCAGCAAGAGGCGGAAAAATGGTGGCCTGGGAGCGCTGCCGGCTGGCAGCTGGCGGAGGAGGCTAAGAGCCGGGTCGCCGCGGTCGTGCCAGGGCTGCAGGAGGAGGCGGGAAAATGGCTGCCCGGGGGTGGCGACCCTGTGCCGGAGAGGGATGTCAGCGGCGGCGATCCCGGGCCGGTGGGTCGCTTTCCTGGGCTGGTGCGCAGCGAGTTCTTCCGTGACCAGACGAGGATCCAGGCAACCTACATGGGACATGCCGACTTCGACGCGGTGCTTGCGCACTATGTGCAGGGTTTTGCCGCGGAGGGCTTTGTCCAGGATGTGCTCGCCGCAGACGGGGCGGAGGAACACCATCAATTCGTCAATGGCACTTCCGAGCTGTTTGCCCTGCGCGTGGGGCGGCGCCCGGGCGGCGGGGTCGAGGTGGCCGTGAGGCAGGTGCTGGACTGATGGCTGAAGGAGGGCGCAGGGTTTCTATCGACCCGACGATAATTCATGCCGGACTACCCACAAGTCAGATTCAAAGGCTACAGGGCGGTGGTGCCCTCGACCCCGCCCCTGTGTCAGGCTAGTTGTCGCCCCATTTTCCGACTTGTGAGTAATAACACTGAACTACCAACCACTGATATAGCAACCACTGATACAGAAAGGAGCCACAAATGAAGCTTAGATATTTTATTGGCGTTACAGCCCTTGCACTTTTCGCCAATCAAGGGCTTGCAAAAGGTATCGTCGTCAATCAGGCGATCTCTGAGCAGGAAGTGCTGGCGGCTCAACAGGGCTGGTGCAAGGCCCTCGTCGACATCAGTACCGCTCACGAGGAAGGCGGACAAGCAGCGGCAAAAGCCCTGGCGGAAACGGTTATTGACGCCGCCTATGGCTATCAGATGGGGGTGGTGTTGTTCAAGCCCACGCTGACTGTGAACCCGCAAACTTTTCGCACCACCCCTGAAGGCGCCTTGTCGTACTTTGTGGGCGGAGACCCCTCCTTCCCCCAGGATACGGGTTTCGCACTCAAGGGTTGGACAAAATGTGACATCGAGAACGCCGCCATTTTCGTTGCCGGCGACAGCGCAGGCACCATGGGCAAGGTTCACTTTACCGACACAGACGGGCAGGTCACTTCGGTGGACAAGACATGGATGTTTGTCAAGGACGATGCGGGTTCACTGCGCATAGTGGCTCATCACTCGTCATTGGAGTACCCGGGAAAATAAGGCTCAGGATTGTTCTCGGCGGGGACAGCAGGAGCGTCCCCCGCTGCTGTGGGCGGCGGGTGGGGCTCCCTGTTCATCCGCCAGCAGTTGCGCAGTCGCTGGTTGTGGCTGTCCCCCGCGACGCTGGGGTGCCGCCCTAGTACTCTTTAAATTGATACTGCCTAATGTTCCGGTTCTATTGTAGGAGCCCGGCACCCAGGGCACTCGCTCCGCTCGTGGGGCAGGCTCTCCTCCGGGCGAATGGTGGTGATTCGAAGCGAATATGGCGACTTTCTCACCTCTTTTCGCCCGGAGGACCGGGCTCCTAGTGCGCCCCTGAAGGCGTGCACACAGCACGG
>CAZWUP010000314.1:0-3305 GCA_964637045.1 uncultured Porticoccaceae bacterium
GTTCATTGAAGCCCACAATGAAATAATCCCCGGTAACTGTTGGAGTCCGTGAATGCGCGCCCTGTCAAAGTCAAAAATAATAGCCTTTCGCCAATGCCCGCGTCGCCTGTGGCTTGAAATTCACAAGCCTGAGCTGCGCTGTGACTCGCCCGGCACAGAGGCCAGATTCAGCGCCGGGGGCCGGGTGGGTGAAATCGCCCGCACCCTGTATGACACGGCCCGCCGGGGCACCACCATCGATATCGGCGAGTTGGGCATTGCCGGGGCCCTCGCCAAAACGGATGCACTTCTGGCCCGGAACAGGCCGGTGTTCGAGGCGGGATTCAGCGCCGGGGGAGGCCTCGCCTTCGCCGACGTACTGCTGCCGGTACGCCGCCGGGGGGCAAAGGCCTGGCGCATGGTGGAAGTGAAATCAGCCACCAGCGTCAAGGCCTATCACCGGGACGACGCGGCAATCCAGGCATTTGTGGCCCACCAGGCCGGATTGTGTCTGGACAGCATCGCGGTGGCCCACATCGACAGTTCCTGGGTTTACCCCGGCGAACAGGACTATCAGGGCCTGCTGCGGGAAGAGGATCTCACCGAGGAGGCATTTGAACGGGGGGACGAGGTACAGGAATGGATCGGCGAAGCCCAGGAAGTGGCCGCCCGACCGCGAATGCCCAGGGCGTGCACAGGCCCGCAGTGCTCGACACCCTTCGAGTGCGGCTTTTGGACGTACTGTTCCAGCCTTGAGACCCAGGCCCAGGTGCCGGCCAACGTACTTCCCCGGGTGCAATCCAGGGCCCTTCGGGCGCTTTTTGCGGAAGCCGGTGCCCTGGAACTGGCGGACGTCCCCGACGACCTTCTGAATGCCATCCAGTTGAGAGTTAAGACCCACACCCTGGCGGGTACGGTATTTTTTGACAAGGCGAGGTCTGTGGCAGCACTTGCCCGCCATCCAGTGCCGGCTTACTTCGTCGATTTTGAGACTGCCCAGCTGGTTATCCCCCAGTGGGCTGGATTCAGGCCCTACCAGCAGGTGCCCTTCCAGTTCAGCGTCCACAAGCTGGATCGCCAGGGCCGGCTGACCCACAGGGAATTCCTGGACCTCTCCGGGGCAGATCCGACTCGAGGATTTGCCGAAGCACTGATAAGGGACTGCGGCAAACGCGGTGCTGTGTACGTCTATAACGCCGGCTTCGAGCGCGGCCGGGTGCGGGAACTGGCGGAGCGCTATCCCGACCTGGCGGATGCGCTGCTGGCCATCAATGACCGCATGGTGGACCTGCTCCCCATCGCCCAGACCCATTACTACCACCCGGGTCAGCAAGGTAGCTGGAGTATCAAAAAGGTGCTCCCCGCCGTGGCGCCGGAGCTGAGGTACGACGACCTGGACGGGGTGCAGGACGGTAGCATGGCCATGGAGGCCTATCAGGAGGCCATCGACCCGACAACCTGCCCCGAGCGGAAGGCGCAACTTCGTACCCAGCTGAGCAGATACTGCGCGCTGGACACTTTTGCCATGGTCCGGCTTTGGCAGTTCTTTGCCGGCCGCGACGACCTGGAGCTACCCTCACCGTGAGTAACAAACCCAATACCCTGGAATCCGTCGGCCTGGCCATCGAGCTGCTGCGCCGCATCCCCAAACACCGCAAGGTGACCGCCAGCGAACTCCACGCCCAGCTGCAGGAGGCCGGTTACGACCGCAACCTGCGCACCATCCAGCGTCAGCTGGACAGTCTGTCCGAGCATTTCGACATCGAGCGTGATGCACGCAGCAAGCCCTATGGTTACAAATGGAAACCGGAGGCCAAGGGGTTGTCACTGCCTGTCCTCAGCCGCCAGGAGTCTTTGCTGCTGATGCTGGCGGAGCAACAGCTGAGGAATCTTCTGCCCACCAGCCTGTTGCACTCTCTGGAGACCTTCTTCTCCCAGGCTCGCGCCAACCTGGATGTCCCCAACAACCCCAGTCTCGAACGGGAGTGGCTCTCCAAGGTTCGGGTGGTCAGCACCACCCAGCCACTCTTGCCACCCCCGCTTATAGACGGCGTCTTCGAAGCGGTGACGGACGCTCTCTACCGCAATAAATGGCTGAACGTTAGCTACCGCAACGCATCCGGGAGGCTGCTGGACGCCAGCGTCATGCCCCTGGGCCTGGCGCAGCAAGGCCCCCGCCTGTACCTGGTCTGCCGGTTTGAGGGCTACGACAATGAACGAATCCTGGCGCTAAACAGGCTTCTCTCTGCCGAGGCCTCCACCCTGGGGTTCAAGCGGCCGGCCGATTTCAGCCTGGCCGACTATGACGCCGACGGACGCTTTGGCTTTGGCAATGGCAACAAGGTCCGCCTCACCTTCAAGATCACCCGCGAGGCGGGGCTACACCTTACGGAATCATTACTGTCCCACGATCAGGAGATACTGGACAACGAGGACCATTACGAGATTTCCGCCACCGTGGTGGATTCCGCTCAGCTTGAGTGGTGGTTGCGGGGGTTTGGGGAGGATGCCTGGGACATCTGTCGGGAGGCTATCGAATCGTGACGAAGCAAGGCCACCATCAGGGATCAGTCCGGAGAAGTGGGCTGGTAAAGGCGACCAGACCCTGCAGCCAAACCATCCCAGGCTCTAGAAATAAAGTTCCCATAACAGATCAGGGTTGTTATCCATGGCATTTCTAAGTCTCCTCGATGACCGGGCCAAACCCAAAGGCTCCCGGGACCCCCTGGGCTTCGAACTGGTGTGGACCCATTTCGGCCGGAAGGTGGTGGGCAATCTGACAACCATCACCTCGTCGATGGACAATTTTGCGGTGGCCATTCTAGGATTTTACTGGGCGGAACAGCGTGCAGCGGGTCTGTCTGAGCAGGATCGCCACGAGCATATCAAGCACAGCTTCCTGCGCTACGAACAGTTGACGGGGTACTTGCGCTGCCTTGCCGGTGCCGGAGACGTTCTCGGTATCACCAGGGTGCGCCAGCGCCTGGAAAAGAACGAGCCCTTGAGCCTGGGACTTGCCACCGGGCAGCAGATTCTCAGTGACCAGGCGAGCTACGGCTTGTGGGGCTTGTACTCAGCTGCCGCGCGGGATACCGGCCTGGTGGAGGGACAGGACCGGATTCCCACAACTTTGGGGCGGGAATTGGCAGAGATGATCCTTGCACGGCTCGGGAGCCAGGCAACTGCACTTCAAGCCCTCATTGACTCGGGAAGACCCTTCCGCAAAGGTCAGCTGGAATCCCTGGCCGGGTCCTTCATCGACGCCATCCGTGAACCGGCGTTGCAGGAGCGGTTGCTGGAGTGCTTGATGGCGGGGCCACCAGGGC
>CAZWUP010000315.1:0-1826 GCA_964637045.1 uncultured Porticoccaceae bacterium
GCTGAGGCGACAAGCCTGCAATCTGCGATTGTTGCCCGCCCTTCCTATACAATCCCGTGATGACCATCAGGCAACTGCTCAGGCTCCTCTCTCCTCCGGCTCCGGCGCTGGCCCTGTGCCTGGTGCTGTTGCTGGCCGCAAGCGCCATTTCGCTGCTCAACCCCTGGATAGCCGGCCAATTGACCGGCCAGATTCTGGGGACGGACAATGTGATCTTCCCCTCCTTCGAACTCCTTATCCTGACCTGGATCGGCCTGCTGGTGCTGCGCAGCGCCCTCGGTTTTGCCACCTCCTACGTCACCGGCACCGCGGCGGAGGAGGTTCTGGCGGGGTTGCGCTCGCGGCTGTACGAGCACCTGCAGCTACTGCCGGTGAGCTACTACGACGACCAGAAGCGGGGCAATGTGCTCAGCATCCTCACCACGGATTCGGCCATCGTCAGCAACTTCGTCACCGGCACCCTGGTGCAGATTCTGCCCATGGCCATCACTTTTTTTGGCGCCGCGGGGATGATGGCCTGGCTCAACCTGAAGATCGCCCTGGTGATTCTGGCAATTTTGCCCCTCTATGTACTGGCCATGAAGATTATTGGCCGCACTCTGAGGCCCCTGTCGCGCCAGTGGGTGGATTCCCATGGCGAGCTGGTGTCCCACGCCGAGGAAAACCTGGGGCTGCTGCCGGTAATCAAGTCCTACACCCGGGAGGCCAGGGAGCTGGAGAGTTTCGACATCAAAAACAGTCAGTTGCTGGCCCTGTCCAAGCGCCAGCTGCTGATTTACACCCTGCTGCCCCCGGCCACGACCCTGCTCGCTGGCGCCGGCCTGCTGCTGCTGGTGTGGCTGGGTTACCGGGATATCGAGGCTGGGGTGATGAGCGCGCCGGAGCTGGTCAGCCTGGTGTTTTTTGCCATGCTGCTCAACCAGCCTCTGGGTCAGTTGGCCAATGTCTACGGGGAATTGCAAAAAACCCGGGGCGCCTCCGAGCGGATTCTCCACTTTTTTCACCAGCAGCGGGAGCCCGCCAGCGACTTCGGCACCCCCCTGGTGGTCAGCCGAGGGGCCATCAGCTTCGACCGGGTGTCCTTTGCCTACCCAGTGGGAGGCAGCCCGGTGCTGGACGGCCTGAGCTTGCAGGTAGGGGGCGGTGAAACCCTGGCCATCGTCGGCGAGAACGGCGCCGGCAAAAGCACCCTGGTGCATTTGCTGATGCGGCTGATTACCCCGGACAGCGGCACCATTTGCATCGATGATACGGATATCGGCACCGTCTCCCTGGCCAGCCTGCGCTCCCGGATCGGCCTGGTGGCCCAGCATACCCTGCTGCTCAATGGCACGGTCGCCGACAATATCGGCTGGGGCAAGGCCTTTGCCAGCCGGGAGGCCATCGAGGGGGCCGCCCGGGCCGCCCGCGCCCACGACTTTATCGCCCGCCTGCCCATGGGCTATGACACTGTGATCGGTGACCAGGGGCTGAAGCTGTCGGGAGGCCAGCGCCAGCGCCTGTCCCTGGCCCGCGCCCTGCTCAAGGATCCACCCATTCTGGTGCTGGACGAGGCCACCTCCATGTTCGATCCCGCCGGCGAAGCCGAGCTGCTCAGGGATTGCCGGGAGATCTTCGCCCAGCGCACGGTAATCCTGATCACCCACCGCCCCGCCAGCCTGGCCATCGCCGACCGGGTGTTGCGGCTGCAGGGGGGCAGGCTCGAGGAAGTGCAGGATGTGTTGGGGTATTTGCGGACAGGGGAGATCTCTTGACCTGGCCTGTAACCAGTTGCCACCCCCGTTCGCTCACAGAGTGAGCTCCTACGGGGCGTGCCCCCGGGTTTG
>CAZWUP010000315.1:1926-3293 GCA_964637045.1 uncultured Porticoccaceae bacterium
TCGCTCACAGAGTGAGCTCCTACGGGGTGTGCCCCCGGGTTTGGGAAGAAATGTGTAGGAGCCCGGTCCCACGGGCGAACAGGGGTGGCCGAGGTGCCCATAGCCGATTGGGTGCCACCCTCGTTCGCTCACAGAGTGAGCTCCTACGGGGCGTGCCACCGTCGTTGGTAATTTTGACCATGGGTTTTCCGGACGGTTACCGGGCGCCGACATAATTAACCGCGTGCCGTGAACAAAGCGAGGGCCGGTGCATGGGATCGAATCTGCCGCGGTAATTTAGAGCCCCTGCTTGCAATCCCGCAACCGGCAGCCCTGGGCATCCTTGGCGGACACCAGGGGTTCGGTGAGCGGCCAGTCGATGGCAACGTCGGGGTCGTTCCACAGCAGGCAGTGCTCGCTGGCGGGGTCGTAGTAGTCGGTACACTTATAGGCAAACAGGGCACTTTCGCTGGTGACACAAAAGCCGTGGCCGAAGCCCGGCGGCACCCACAGCTGCAGGTGGTTGTCCGCCGACAGGTACTCACCGTACCACTGGCCGAAGGTGGGGGAGTCCCGCCGCAAATCCACGGCAACGTCGAACACTTCCCCCTGGAGCACGTACACCAGCTTGCCCTGGGGGTTGGGGTTCTGGAAGTGGATACCCCGCAACACCCCCTGCTGGGAGAGGGAGACATTGTCCTGGACAAAGGGCCCGGCAATGCCCAGCGCGGCGTAGCGCCGGTCCTGGAAGGTTTCCTGAAAGTAGCCCCGGGCATCGCCGAAGACCTTGGGTTTGATCAGCAGTACGCCGGGGAGTTTGGTTTCAGTGATGTCCATCAGAATATCCGCTCGTCGATGATATTGAGCAAATACTGCCCGTAGCCATTTTTCTTCAGGGGCTCCGCCAGCCTGAGCACCTGCTCGGCGCCGATAAAGCCCTGGCGGAACGCCACCTCTTCGGGGCAGGCGATTTTCAGGCCCTGGCGGCGCTCGATGGTCTCGATAAAGCTGGAGGCTTCCAGCAGGGACTCGTGGGTGCCGGTATCCAGCCAGGCGGTGCCCCGGCCCATGCTCTCCACGGTGAGTTCACCCCGCTCCAGATAGTGGCGGTTGACGTCGGTGATTTCCAGCTCCCCGCGCGCGCTGGGGCGAATGCTCCTGGCCACGTCCACCACCTGGGGATCGTAAAAATAGAGCCCGGTGACGGCGTAGCGGGACTTGGGTTTGGCGGGTTTTTCCTCAATGCTGACGGCAACCCCCTGGCTGTTGAACTCCACCACGCCGTAGCGCTGGGGATCGTTGACCGGGTAGGCAAACACCGTGGCGCCGGCAGGCTGCTGCACCGCCCGCCGCAAGCGGGTGGTGAGTTCGTCGCCGTAGAACAGGTT
>CAZWUP010000316.1:0-3290 GCA_964637045.1 uncultured Porticoccaceae bacterium
GGGTGGGGCCCGGGGGGGGGGTCGAGGGGGATGCAGGGCCTGCCGGAATCCCTATCCAGCCCCCGGGCCAGGGCTTTTGCGCCGGGAAACAGGGAGGCGGTGTGGCCATCGGCCCCCATGCCCAGCAGCACCACATCGAAGGTGCCCAGCTGCGCCAGCACCGGCTCGGCCGCCAGGGCGTTGGCTGCTGCCGTTGCCCCGCCCCGCTGCAGGGGAATGAACGCTGCCCGCGCGGCGCGCTTGATCAGCAGCTTCTCGCGCACCAGTTTTTCGTTGCTGTCCTGGTGGTCCGCCGGCACCTGGCGCTCGTCCGCCAGGGTGATCTGCACCCTGTCCCAGGGCAGCTCGCGGGCGGCCAGCTCGCGGAACAGGCCGAGGGGCGTGGCGCCGCCGGACACCACCAGCAGTGCCCTACCCCGGGCGGCAATGGCCGCCGTCAGCCGTTCCGCCACCGCGCCCGCCAGCGCCGCGTCCAGCTGCGGGCGGGAGGGGAATGTCTCCAGCGGCGGCTCACTCATGCCAGCTACGGCCGTCCTTTTCAATCAACAGCTCGGCCTTGGTGGGGCCCCAGCTGCCGGCGTGGTAGCTCTTTACCTCCACCGCCTGGGTGTGCCAGGCGCGGATCAGGGCATCGCACCAGCGCCAGGATTCCTCCACCTCTTCCCGGCCCACAAACAGGGACTGGTCCCCGGCGATCACATCGAGAAACAGGCGCTCATAGGCGTCGGGAATTCGGTCGAGGCCGGAGGAGCCGAGAAAATCGAGATTCAGATTCTGCCGCACCAGGGCCATCTTGTCCTTGAGGCTGTGGAGCTTGGACACCATCTGCATCTCGATGCCCTCGTTGGGCTGGAGGCGAATCACCAGGCGGTTGGGGATGTTGTCCCCGGAGGAGAAAATATTGTGGGGCAGGCTTTTGTAGCAGATCACGATCTCTGTCAACTTCTCGGCCATGCGCTTGCCGGTGCGCAGGTAAAAGGGCACCCCCGCCCAGCGCCAGTTGTCGATATGGGCCTTGATGGCGACAAAGGTCTCGGTGTCGCTGGCGGCGTCGCTGCAAGCATCCTCCTCGAGGTAACCGGGCACCGGCTCGCCGTGGTACCAGCCCGCGCCGTACTGGCCACGCACCGCGTGCTCGGCCACGGTGGCGTCATCGATGGTGCGCAGGGCCCGCAGGATTTTGACTTTCTCGTCGCGGATTCCCTCGGCGGTCATGGCGTTGGGGGGCTCCATGGCCACCAGGCACAGCAGCTGCATCAGGTGGTTCTGCACCATGTCCCGCACCTGGCCCACCTTGTTGTAGTAGGGCCAGCGGCTTTCGATGCCCACGGCCTCCGCCACCGTGATCTGGATATGGTCGATGCAACTCTGGTCCCACTGGGTGTTGATAAAGCGGTTGGCAAAGCGCAGCACCAGCAGGTTTTGCACCGTCTCCTTGCCCAGATAGTGATCGATGCGGTAGATATTGTCCTCGCTGAAGTAGCTGGCCACGGTGTCGTTGACCTGCCGGCAGCTGTCCAGGTCGTGGCCGATGGGCTTTTCGAGAACGATGCGGCTGTCCCCTTCCAGGCAGCCGCTGCGGCCCAGGCTGGTGCAGATATCGTCAAACAAACTGGGGGGCGTGGCCAGGTAAAAAATCCTGGTGCGGGATTCCGCCATCCGCTCCGCCAGGGCCTGGTACTGGTCCTCGTCGCCAAAGTCCATCCGCAGGTAGGCGCAGCGCGCGGCAAAGGCCCGCCAGTGTTTTTCCGTCCAGCGGGTGGCGTCCACCAGGGGGGCGATTTTCGGCTTGAGCTCGGCGACAAAGTCCTCCGTGGTCTGCTCGGCCCGGGCCAGGGCAAAGATCCGCAGGTCCTTTGGCAGCAGGCCGCAGTACTCCAGGTGGTAGAGGGCCGGGAACAGCTTCCGTGCCGACAGGTCTCCCTTGGCGCCGAAGATGATCAGGTCCATGGGTTGGCTCATGGCAGGCTCCCCCGGCCCTCGACATTCAGTGTTGTCACCAGGGCGCAGGCCTCCCGCGCGAGGCGGAGGATGGCGGCCCAGTCCCCCCTGGCCACCAGGTCGTCCGGGGTCAGCCAGGAGCCGCCCACGCTGAGCACCGAGGCCAGCGCCAGGTACTGGTGGATGTTCGCCGGCCCGATGCCCCCGGTGGGACAGAAGCGCACCTGGGGAAAGGGGCCGCCAAAGGCTTTCAGGGCGGCCGCGCCGCCGACCGCCTCGGCGGGAAAAAACTTGAGGGTATCCAGCCCCTGCTCCAGGCAGACCATCAGCTCGCTGACGGTGGCCACCCCGGGAATAAAGGGCACGCCGCAGGCCGCCCCGGCCCGCAGCAGGTTGTCCGTCAGCCCCGGGGTAACGATGAACTCGCTGCCCGCCTGCAGGGCGGCATCCAAATCCCCCTGGCCGAGCACAGTGCCCGCACCAACCACGGCGCCCTCCACCTCGTGGCGGATCAGCCGGATGGCCGCCAAACCCTCGGGGGTGCGCAGGGTGATCTCCAGCACCGGCAGACCGCCCGCCACCAGGGTCTGGGCCAGGGGCACCGCAGTGTTGATATCGCGGATGGTGATTACCGGCACCACCGGCGCCTGCTTGAGAATGGCCTGGGCCGCAGCGCTCATTTACAACTCCGAGAGAATCAGTGTTTTCATTGCCCCGTGAAGGCCCAGGTGCTCCTTGAGCACCACCCGCACAGGAATACCAGCAAGATACGCACCAAAGCGCCCCTTGGCCTCGAAACGGTGGCGGAAGTCGCTGCGCTCCAGCAGATCCAGCATCCTGGGCACTATGCCCCCGGCGATATAGACGCCGCCTTTCGCCCCCAGGGTGAGGGCGAGGTTGCCCGCCACCGAACCCAGCACGCCACAGAAGATGTTCAGGGTTTCCACCGCCAACCCGTCGCTGCCCGCCAGCGCGGCGGTGAGGATATCCGCCGGCCCCCGATCCCCGGCGGGCACATCCGCCAGCTGGGCGAGGGCGCGGTAAATGTTGACGATACCCGGGCCCGACAGCAAGCGCTCCACCGACACCCGGCCAAAGCGGGCGGCGAGTACCGCCAGCACGTCCATTTCCCGCGCCGTCACCGGGGCAAAATCCACGTGGCCGCCTTCGCTGTCCACCACCACATAGCCGGTGTCCGCAGGCACCAGGGCGCACATCCCCAAACCTGTGCCAGGGCCCAGCACCGCCACCGGCTTGCCCGCCTCGGGGCGGGCCCCACCCAGTTGCCGCCAATCGGCGGCCACCAGATCGGCAACCCCGTGCCCCACCGCGACAAAGTCGTTGATCAG
>CAZWUP010000317.1:0-3288 GCA_964637045.1 uncultured Porticoccaceae bacterium
CGGCAAAAAGGCGGTGATCGATATTACCGCGTCCCTGGATCTGGCGGATTGAGGAAGGCGGCTTGACGTCATGCGTCTAGCGCCATAAAGCAAAAAGCCCCGCCTTGTGGCGGGGCTTTTTTGTGGGGGTTGAGCCAGCGGCTTTGGGTCGGGCTCGGCCACGGGCGAATCGCCAAATTTATGGCTCCACAGAGCTCGCCGCCAACTGGGCAAGCACTTCCACATCCGTTGGAAAGGCGATGGCTTGCGGCAGCTGGCGGAGGTCAAACCAGGCCGCCGCACTGAGATCATCCTGGGGGCAAAGCTCACCCCTCAGGATTGTCCCGCGAAACCAGATCCCCACGGTGTGCAGCGCCGGGTTGTGGAAGTTGGAGCGCACCGCATAAACCTCGCCGAGTTCAACCAGCAGCCCGGTTTCCTCGGCAAACTCCCTCACCGCCGCGGCGCGCACATCCTCATCGTGCTCCACGTAGCCGCAGGGAATACACCAGGCGCCGCGATAGCGACCCCTGGCCCGCTGGCCCAGTAAAATCCGCCCATTCTCCACCACAATCACCGCCACGCCCACCGCCGGGTTGCGCCAGTGGACAAAGTCACAGGCGGGACAGGTGCTGCGCACCTGGTCGTTGACAACCCTGTCCACCAGGGGCGCGGCGCAGTGGGGACAGTAGGTGAAGCGGCCGGCCATGGTCAGGATGACTTGCCCTCCTTGGCCACAGCGACAATCCTGTCCGCCTTCTCCGCCACCACCTCATGGTGGTAGAGGGCGTCGATCTGGGCCTCGCTGTAGCCCAGGTCGCGGAGGATATCCCGGTTGTCCATGCCGTGGTTGGGCCCCCCGCGCCAGATCTGGCCGGGAAAATTTTTCATCTTGGGGAAAATGTTGAAGCCCGTCACTTCCCGGCCCACCCGCTCGCTGGGCCACTTGGTGATGGACTCCCGGGCCAGGTACTGGGGATTGACCAGCATATCGTCGAAATCCAGGATGGTGCTGCAGGGCACCTTGGCGGCGGCAAAAATTCGCTCGACGTCGGCGGCGTCGTGGCTGGCGCATAACTCCCGCACCGCCGCCTCCAGGCGGTCGCCCCCCGGAGTGCCCTTTTGAAAGCGGGCGCTGCCCGCGGGAAACTCCTCGGAACCGTACTCCAGGCCCAGCACCTGCAGGGCGGCCTTGGCCACCCCCGGCCCCAGCACCAGAATATAGACCTCCTTGCCGTCGCGGCACCGGTAGGCGTCGTACCCCGCCACCCCCGCCGGGGTCCCGGTAAGCTGGCGCTTGAAGGGCAGGCCCTCGTTCCAGGTGTAGGCCGGGAAGGTGCCCAGGGTGCGCAGGGCTGCCTCGTACTGGGCGACGTCGACACTGTCGCCCCTGCCGGTTTTCTGGGCGTTCTGGTAGGCCGCCAGGGCAGTGGTGGCGGCGAGGAAGCCGGAGTAGTAGTCCACCACGTCGCTCTTCACGGAAAAGGCGGGCATGCCCTCTTCACCGTTCATGTACATGATGCCGCCAAAGGCCTGGCCGATGGGATCGTAGGAGGCGCGGCCCACATAGTCCGGATCACCGGTCTGGCCATAGCCGGAGATATGGACAATCACCAGCTTGGGGTTGACCTCCCACAGCACCTCGTCCGACAGCCCCCACTTCTCGTACTGACCGCCCTTGGAAGCCTCGATAAAGATGTCCGTTTCCGCCATCAATTTGAGGAACACCTCGCGGCCCTCCGGGGAGGGGATATTGAGGGACAGGTTGCGCTGATTGCGGCGGTTCAACTCCACCGTCCAGCCGGCGTTGGTGCCACCGCCACGGGCAATATCCAGCCCCTTGGGGTTTTCGACCCAGATGACGTCGGCGCCCATGTCCGCCATCAGCGCGGCGGCAAAGGGGCCGGCCACGGACATTGACGCATGGGCAACCCGCACCCCCTGCATCAGGCCAAAAGTCGGGATATCCTTGCGTGCTGCCATGGTGTTGTCCTCGCGTAAGATGTTGGTGAATTGACCGGGCCGCGGAGCGGGTTGGGTGGCTGCCAGGTTACTCCAGCACCTCGCTGATCTGCATCACCGCGGCAAGATCGGTATAGTTGGCCACATCGGCGGCAAACGCCTTGCGGTGTGGCCCAAAGGCCTGCTGGAAGTCGCTGAGGGAATCGAAATACAGGTGGCCGACGGCCACATAGGGACTGGGTACACCGCACTGCTCCTTGTTGAGCCCCGCCTCCACCACGATCCGGCGGCAGGCGTCGCCCACCGCATCGCGGACCATGGCCATGTGCTTGTCCTTGTAGTAGGCCATATCGAAACGGGCGCCGTCGACGCTGGGGTACATCACACTGACTTTGATCATGGAGATTCCTCGAACAGGTATGTTGTTGTGAGAGAGCCGGATCATTGCCATCCACGGCGGCCCTGTCAAGTTTTGGGGGAGTTTGGCCGCGCATGGGGTATGATAATTGCCTTCCGCAAGCCCCGGGCACGGAACAAACCAAAGCCCCAACCAGGGAAGCCATGTTCAAATTTATTTTCAACCGCTTGCTGCAAGCCATCCCGGTGATCCTGGTGGTGGTAACCGCCACTTTCTTCCTGGTGCGCATGGCCCCCGGCGGCCCCTTCGATGCCGACAAGGCGGTGCCCGCCGAAGTGCTGAAGGCCCTGGAAGCCAACTACAAGCTGGATCTGCCGGTGTGGCAGCAGTACACCTCCTACCTGGGCGACCTGGCTCAGGGGGATTTCGGCCCCTCCTTCCGCTACCCGGGGCGCAGTGTCAACGAGCTGATCGCCGCCGGCCTGCCGGCGTCGGCGGAGCTCGGCCTCTACGCCCTGCTGGTGGCCCTGGTGATCGGCACCCTGGCGGGGATTGTCTCGTCCCTGCGGCCCAACACCGCCCAGGACTATATCCCCATGTCCGCCGCCATGATCGGCATCTGCCTGCCCTCCTTCCTGCTGGGGCCGGTGCTGGTGCTGATTTTCGGCATCTGGCTGGAGTGGGTGCCGGTGTCCGGCTGGGGGGATATTCCCGGCGACAAGATCCTCCCCGCGCTGACCATGGGTTCGGCCTACGCCGCCTATATTGCGCGCCTATCCCGGGGCGGCATGCTGGAAGTGCTGTCCCAGGACTATATCCGCACCGCCCGCGCCAAGGGCCTGCCGGAGCGGGTGGTGATATTCAAGCACGCCCTGCGCGGCGGCATAGTGCCGGTGGTCGCCTACCTGGGCCCGGCCTTTGCCGGCCTCCTCACCGGCTCCTTTGTGGCGGAGACCACCCTCCAGCTTCCCGGCCCCGCGCGCTTCCTC
>CAZWUP010000318.1:0-3241 GCA_964637045.1 uncultured Porticoccaceae bacterium
AGCGCGAGCGCTTCCGCTTCTGGCTGGTGTACGGCACCCTGTTCTGGGGGGTGGTGTGCCTGAGTATGGGGCAACTGTGGCGCTCCGGTGGCGATCGCTCCCTGGAGCGCCTGGTGATCGGTCGCCGGGTATCGGAAGTGGAGCTGGACCTGTTGCTGTTGTTCGAGGATGAACTGGGTCTACAGGGCCGGGACAGGCTTGACTGGTCGCCTCCGGCCGCGGCGGCGGAGTACAGCGGCGAGATCGCCTACAGCGAGTTGGCGGTGGCCCTCGCGGAGTGGAACAAAAATTCGGTGCAGCCCGAGGCCCGCAATCACCAGCTGTTCGAATCCCGGGTGGCGGGCAATGCCCTGGGGATTCTCACCCGCCAGCTCCAGTGGGGGCGGGCTTTTGAGGACGGCCAGAGCAAGCACCTGGCGGCCCTGGGTCTGGATCACCAGGAATTTTGCCAGGGGCTGCACAGCGGCCGGATCGAGCTGTCGGAGCAACGGGTTTGGGATCACCTGCGGCGCACGGCGCTGGAGCGGGAAGTTGTCGACCAGCCCAAGCACGCCGGCCTGCGCCTTGCCCTCCAGCGCTGGTGCTGAGCCGCGGCCCAGCCCGGCACCGGGGCAGGGGCTTCTCCGCGGGTTGATCAGATCAACACCGCCCCGCCATCCACCAGCAGACAGTGGCCGGTGACAAAGCGTGCCGCGGGGCTGGCCAGGTAGATCACCGCAGCGGCGATGTCCTGCGGGGTGCCCATAAAGCCCAGGGGAACCTGCTGTTTCACCTTGGCGCGCACGATCCGCTCGCGCTCATCCAGTTGATCGTCGCCGAGGGGCGAGACCGGGCCCGGGAGGATGGCATTGACGCGAATGCCCTGGGGGGCCAGTTCGATGGCGGCCTCGCCGGTGAGGCGATTGACCGCCGCCTTGGCCGCGTTGTAGGCGCTGCGCCCGGCGTAGGCCGAGCGCACCCCGCCCATGGACGAGATATTGATGATGCAGCCACCGCCGCTGGCAGCCATGGTCCGGGCGCCCTCCCGCACACCGAGGAAGGTGCCGCGGGCGTTGATGGCGTGAATATTGTCCCAGTCGGCGGCCGTGCTGGTGAGGAGGGGTGTTTTGGGGTAGATGCCCGCGTTGTTGACCAGGATATCCAGCCCGCCGAGCCAGGTGGCGGCTTGGTGGACAACCGCGACCACCTGGTCTTCACTGCGCACATCCAGGGCAAAGCCCTTGGCGCTGGCGCCCCCTGCCTGCAGCTCTTCCGCCAGTGAGCGGGCACCCTCGCCATCGATGTCGGCGATTGCCACCCGCACCCCGGCGGCTGCCAGGGCGGTGGCGATTCCCTTGCCGATGCCGCTGGCGGCACCGGTGACCAGGGCGGCCTGGCCAGCGATGGCGAACAGCTGGTGAATGATGTCCGTAGCGGCAGAACTCATGAGGTGCACCTGTAGTTATTGGGGGTGGGGCAATCATAGCCCAGGACCCTCCCACCGCACCTGATCTGGTGCAAGTGCGCCGACAGCCCGGTGTCAGTGGCGGGCGTGCTCTCCCGGCGGCCTGCCCATGGCCGCCACCAGGATGGCGGCGGCGATACAGCACAGGATCAGGATGATCAGCACCGTGTCGTAGGACTTGAAAATATCGTAAAACGCCCCGGAAACTACCGACCCTACGCCCACCCCCACCTGGTAGATGCTGATCAGGATGGCAAACAGCATGCCGTAGTGCTTGACCCCGAAGTAGCGGCTGGTGAGATAGGCCACCACGTCGATTTCCGCCCCCATGCTGAGTCCGATAAAAATCCCCGCGGCGGCGGCCATCAGATAACCGCCGTCGAGATTCATCAGCAGTGCACAGGCCACCACCGGCAGCAGAAAGGCGACCCCGGAGACAATGCGGGCGTCCACATAGTCAAACAGCATCCCGGTGGACAGGCGGCCGACAATCATCGAGGGGCCCATAAACAGGGCGATGGTGGCCGCCAGGCCAGGGGACAGGCCGGAGTCGGTGAGCATCGGCTGGATATGAACCATAAAGGTGCCGATGCAGCAGGCCACCAGAAACAGCGCCAGGCTCAGCTGCCAGTATCTCGGCGCCACCAGGGCCTGGCGCGGCGTCAGGCCGGTGAGGGGCACCGCGGGTTTGCTGGGCGGGCCTTCGCTGGCGATAGGGGTCTGTTGCGGCGCCTCCCGAAAAAACAGCCAGGTGGGAATAAAGATGATCAGCGCCCCGGCGATGCCAATGGTGTAAAACACCCCCCGCAGGCCCACCAGGCCGGTCAGCCACACCACCAGCATGGGGGTGATGGCCACCATGATGCCGCCACCGATCAGGGACATGGCCAGGGCCAGGCCGCGCTGGCGATTGAAGCGCTTTACCACCAGGCTGGTCCACACTACCGAGCTGACAAAGGTGTGCAGCAGGGCGAAGGCGATACAGGCGGCGTACCAGGTCCACAGGGATGGGCCGGCGAGGCCCATCAGGACAATGCCGAGGCCGTAACCCCAGCCGCCCACCAGGCCCACCGGCCGCGCACCATAGCGGTCCACGCAGGCGCCGGCAATGAGATTGCAGAGGGGGTTGAGGAAGGTGATCAGGGTCAGGCCCAGGGCCACTTCCCCCCGGCCCCAGCCGTAGGCCTCTTCGAAGGGTTTGATCAGGGTGCCGACAAAGTGGTAGATGATCCCGCCCACCGCCACCCCCACGGCGGCGGCCAGCACAACCCCCCAGCCGTCGCGCCATTCCTGCAGTCCCGTGGACCTTGTTGTCATCTCTGTCATTGCTATGGTCTCGCATCCGACCCCGGCGATCGGTGCCGCCGTGGGTTTAGTTGGTGGTTTGCCTGGGGACGAATACTAGCCGACCTGAATTATTAATACTATTGTTTAATAAATGCTGGCCAGGGTGTCGGCGCGAGGGAGGCGTCACTGGGCCCGCATCCGGCTGTTGCCGCTCCAGCCCGGGCTGTGTTCGGTGCCAAGCCCTGGTTTATACCAGCAACGGGGGGGTGCGGCAAACTCAGTAGACCCGTCACCTGGCATCCAAATAGATATCCCAATCCATTTGGCTGGGCACCCAGAAAATACTGGCGAGAATTTGCGAATTTCCTTGCGTTTTCTGGGTTTACACTGGCCTGCGGCCAATGGCGGCGGGTCCGACCGCCAGGGAGGGCGGAAATGCCGACTTTGCAGGGGCAAAAGTCGGCCCGGTGCAGACTACAGGGATGTACCCGTGCCGGTGCTGGAAACCTC
>CAZWUP010000319.1:0-3194 GCA_964637045.1 uncultured Porticoccaceae bacterium
GCGCCTACTTCTGGTGGGTCCGCAATGACAAAACACGGATTAATCAGAGGTTCCTCAAGTAAGTGCCATTCCTGACGGACCCCATTTTCAGGCGCCAGCGATGACCTCAGTGCGAGACCGGATTCTCAGGGTTGCCCGCAACAGCATGGCGGGCGGCCACACCCTTAACACCCAGGTGCAGGAAATCTGCCGCCAGGCGCGGGTGTCGCGCACCAGTTTTTACCGGGAGTTTCGCAACCTCAATGATGTGGTTGCCGCCCTGGCCATTCTGCGCTGGCGCCGGGTGCTGGGGCGCCTGGTGGCCAGCCACCACCAGGGCGAGGCCAGCAGGGCGGGGTTTCGCGCCTTTGTCCTCGATCTGGTGGCCAAATCCCAGGGGGAGTCCGCTTATCTCGATGGCGGCGAGGGCATGCACCAGGTGCTCGAGGCCATGTACAGCGACACCGCCTCCTATCTCGATCCCCTGACCGGCGTACTGATTCCCTTTGTGGAGTACTGGCAGCAGCAAGGGGTGGTTCGCAACGATGTGCCGGCGGCCTGTATAACCGACTGCCTGATGCGCCAGATCTGGAGCCTCACCAGTGTACCCTTCCCGGTGCAGGGGGTGGATCAGGACCTGACCACCTATCTCGACTGCTTTGTGCTGCCGGTGGTGTTTGCCCCTGTCGGCCAGGATCGCTCCGATTCCCAGGTGCTGAATAAGCTCGACACCCTTGCCCAGACCTTGCAGCGCATTGAACACCGTCTTCCAGCCCAGCCAATGGACGCCTGAATGAAGATTTCCGCAGCCCTTGCCCACGCCAACAACAGTCCTCTGGCGATCGCAGAGATCGACCTCGCCGAGCCCGGTGACAGCGATATCCTGGTGCGCCTGGTGGCCACCGGCCTCTGTCACACCGATCTCACTGTCCTCGCCAACGCCCCCCTGCCGTGGCCAGCGGTGCTCGGTCACGAGGGTGCCGGAGTGGTGGAGCAGGTGGGTCGCAATGTGACCAAGGTGGCCCCGGGAGACCATGTGCTGATGACCACGGCCTCCTGTGGCGAGTGCCGCAACTGCCTCCAGGGCCAGCCCTCCTACTGCCTCCAGTTTCGCGAAGTGAACATGACTGGCGGTTACCGCGCCGACGGCAGTTGCAGCCACAGCCATCAGGGCAAGCCGGTGTTCGGCCGGTTTTTTGGCCAGTCCTCCTTTGCCTCCCATGTCCTTACCGCGGAGCGCAATGTGGTCAAGGTGGCCGCCGATCTGCCCCTGGACCTGCTGGCGCCCCTGGGTTGTGGCATCCAGACCGGCGCCGGCGCGGTGCTCAACACCCTGCAGCCCAGGCCGGGCAGCAGCCTGGTGGTGTTTGGCGCCGGTGCGGTGGGCCTGGCGGCGGTGATGGCGGCGGTTATTGCCGGTTGCACCACCATCATCGCGGTGGACAGGGTGCCGTCGCGGCTGACCCTGGCCTCCGAGCTGGGGGCTACCCATGTCATCAATGCCGACGCCGAGGACGCCGTGGCCAGGGTGCTGGAGATCACCGACGGCGGCGCCGACTTTGCCCTGGAGGCCACGGGTGTCACCGCGGTGATGGAGCAGACGGTGGCGGCCCTGGGGCTGAATGGCACCGCGGTGCTGGTGGGGGTGGCGGGGGCCGACGCCCAGATCAAAGTCAACCCCACGGTCATGCAGAGCAAAAACCAGGTGCTCAAGGGGTCGATGATGGCCGGGCTCAATGCGGTGCCGGACCTGTTTATTCCCCAGTTGATCAGCTTCTGGCGGGCGGGCAGGCTGCCCGTCGAAAAGCTGGTGACCTACTACGAGTTTGACGGCATCAACCAGGCCATCCACGATGCCCACAAGGGCACAGCCATCAAGCCCATCCTTCGTTTGCCACGTTAATTTTGGAGCCAACCATGACCACAGCCATCGACATCGCCACCCAGCAGGAAATCGACCGCCTGTTTGCCCTGCAGCGCGCCAACCGGGTGAACCTCAAGCTGTCCACCGCCGATCAGCGCAAGGCCAAACTGCAAAAGTTGCGGGACGCAATACTGGCCCACGCCGAGGAGATCGACGAGGCCCTGTTCCTGGATCTGCGCAAGGAGCGGCTGGGGGCCAACCACTACGAAATCACCTCGGTGATCGAGGAAATCGACACCGCCCTCGACGGCCTTGCGGAGTGGATGAAGCCGCAGCAGGTGGAACCCTCGCCCCATTTCAAGGGCAACAAGGTCTACGTCAAATATGAACCCCGCGGCGTGTGCCTGCTGTTCGGCCCCTGGAACTTCCCGTTTTCCCTGGTCTTCGCCCCCCTGGTGCAGATCGTCGCCGCGGGCAACAGCTGCATCGTCAAGCCCAATGAGATGCAGCCCAAGGTCAGCGCGGTGACCGCCAAAATCATTCGCCAGGTGTTCGACCAACAGGACGTGGCGGTGCTCGAGGGCGGCGTGCCCCTGGCGGAAGCCCTGTTGGCACTGCCGGTGGACCATATCTTCTTCACCGGCAGCCCGGCGGTGGGCAAGCGCATCATGGCGGCGGCGGCGAAACATCTCACCACAGTCACCCTGGAGCTGGGTGGCAAGTGCCCGATGATTGTCGATCAGGGCTGTGACCCGGTGCAGATGGCGGCCATGGCGGTGGGGGGCAGGTTCCGCAACGCCGGCCAGCTGTGTCTGTCGGTGGACCATGTGTGGATACCCGAGGCCATCAAGGACACCTTTGTCCAGGTGGCCTGCGGGGTGGTGGACAAGATGTTCTATGTGGACGGCAAGCTCAACAAGAGCCAGTTGTCGCGGATGGTGGACAGCCGCAACCTGGCCCGGGTCAAGGGCTACATGGACGATGCCGTGGCTCGGGGAGCCAAGATCGTCAAGGGTGGCCAGGTGGAGGAGGACGACCTCACCATCCACCCCACCCTGATGGTGGATGTGCCCCTCGACAGCACCCTGATGCACGACGAGATCTTTGGCCCCATCCTGCCCATTCTGACCTACAAGACCGTGGACGAGATCTACCGTCAGGTGGATGCCACCGGCAAGCCCCTGGCCATGTATATCTTCAGCCCCAACGACGACTTTGTGCAGGATGTGCTGCTCAACACCTCCTCCGGCGGGGTGACAGTGAACGGCCTGATGCTCCACTACGCGGAGAAGAACCTGCCCTTTGGCGGCGCCAACCAGAGCGGCATCGGTCGCTGCAAGGGGGTTCACGG
>CAZWUP010000320.1:0-3184 GCA_964637045.1 uncultured Porticoccaceae bacterium
CTACTGTAACCTGTAACCCGTTCGCCTTTCCCTGTAACGGCTTATCTGTAACCCATCCACCCACTCCGCTCTTACAGTCTGGCGCCTGACTGAACTGGGGTTATACTGAAGTGCGAGCCCCGTGGAACCTGAGGCTGCACATCGCCACAACACAGCTGGCCCCCGGTCAATGCCCCGCGGCGGCCGGGGGAGGGGGGCAAGGCGCAGCAGGTAAGCCAGATAAAACAAGATGTTAGGGAAGTAATGCCAGACCTGCCTTGCAACAATTCCGGCGTCGCGGCGCCGTCCCCGCCGGCACCGGGCCCTGCCAGCCGTCTGCCGCGGGATCCCGCGCCTGCGGCGGCCAATCCTGACCGCGAAAGCCACCATGGCTGACCGCGGCAGACGCCAGTATTCCTCAGACAGGGACCTGTTCCTCAAGGTGCCCGCCTGCATCGCGGCCCTGCTGGTGCTGCTTTGGGTGGTGCTCCTCAAGGACATCAACACCAACCGCGACGATGCCCGCGAACGCGCCGTTAGCGACCTGCGGGCCTTTGCCGACATCGCCGGCCACCATTTCGGCGCCAGCCTGCTGACGGTGGACCTCGGCCTTACCCACCTGCGGCTGCGGTGGCAGGAAAATCCCGCCACCCTGCGCCAGTACCTGGACGCCGAATTGCGCCCGGTCACCGGCTACGCCACTGGCCATGTCTGCATCCACGACGGCGCCGGCCGCATCCTGTTTTCCACCGTTGCCGACCCCATCGTCAGCGCCATCGCCTGCCGGCTCACCCAGAATCATCAGGAGTTGGCCAACTCCCGCGTCACCTCGTCTGCCGCCAGCCTGGACTTCCTTGCGGTGGGGCAAATCCCCCAGCTGCCGGGCTGGTCCGGCAAGGGGCTTCAGTTCAGCCGGCCCCTGGGGACCACCCCCGACGAGGGCCGCATCCTGCTGTCCATTCCCCGCCACGAGTTTTCCCAGGCCCTCGCCGCCGAGGACTTGCCGGAGGGCGGCGCCCTGGCCTTGATCGACGACAGCCACCACGTGCTGTGGTTTGTCACCCGCCGCGGCCTGATGACCGGCAATGCCGACATCGGCAACCTCGCCCAGGGCCTGAGCACCCACGCCATCACCAGTTCCCCCGGGCGGGGCGTGATCGAAACCTACTCCCACCACGACGGGGTAGCCATACTCGGCGCCTGGATCGAGATCGAGGGCTACCCCTTCACCGCCTTTATCAGCCAGAGCCTGGACGCCATTTACCACCACCATGCGGTGCTCAAGCGCAGCTACCTCATCTTTGGCCTGGTGCTGTCGTTGCTGATGGTCAGTGTTGGCCTGGTGCTGATTGCCTGGCTCAAAACCCGCCGCGCCGAGCTCCGGCGCCTGCGCGCCGACATGGCCCACCTCAGCCAGCGGGAAGCGGAGTTGACCGCGTCGCGGCAAATGCTGCGGGAACTGGCCGCCAATGAGTTCGCCGTGCGCGACGAGGAAGAGGCCCGCATCGCCCGCGAACTGCACGACGAACTCGGCCAGCGGCTGACGGTGCTGCGCATGGACCTGGCCATGCTGCCCCGCATGGGTGTCCTCAGCCCCTACCAGATGGCCGCCGAGGTGGCCGGCCTGAAGGCCCAGGTGGATGGCATTATCGGCGCGGTGCGCCACATCATCCGCAACCTGCGCCCGGTCAGCCTGGAGGTAAGCCTGGTGGCCGCGGTGCAGGGGTTGCTGGACGAATTTCGCGACAGGTTCGCCTTTGCCGTTGAGCTTTACAACCACCTCCCCGACGATATCGAGATCCCCGAGCTCCTGGCCTCCACCGCCTTTCGCATCATCCAGGAAGCCATCACCAACACCGCCCGCCACGCCGACGCCAGCCGGGTGGTGGTGGAACTGGGCCTGAGCCAGGGCCAGTTTCAACTCTATGTGCGGGACACCGGCCGCGGCTTCAACAGCCAACTGGCGCCGCCGGGCTTTGGCCTCAACGGCATGCGCGAGCGGGTAGCCATGCTCGGCGGCTCCCTCACGGTGACCAGCACCCCGGGCCAGGGCACCCGCATCGAAGCCCTGCTGCCCCTGCCAACGGACATCCAGGGCCACTGGCAGGCCGCCGACAGCCGCCAGGCCAAACACAGATAATTGGAGAACCCGCCATGATCGACACCAGCCCAACCCGGGCCACCGGCGACCACAACACAGCTCCCATCCGCATCCTGATCGCCGACGACCACGCCATGGTGCGCGCCAGCCTGCAGCGCATCGTCGACAGCGAGCCCGACATGGCGGTGCTGGGCACCGGCAGCGACGGCGCCACCACCCTCGCGGCCCTGGCCGCAAACCCGGTGGACGTCCTCCTGCTGGACCTCTCCATGCCCGAGGTGGCGGGCACCGAGCTGGTGGCCACCATTCGCGCCAGCCACCCCCAAATGCCAATCCTGGTGGTGAGCATGTTCAACAGCCCCCATGTGATTACCGCCGCCATGCGCGCCGGCGCCAGCGGCTACATCACCAAGGACAGCGAGCCAGAGCAGCTGCTGGAAGCCATCCGCCAGGTCCACGCCGGCGCAACCTGGCTCGGTCCCGGGGTGATGCAGGCCATGCTCCACAGCGGCCGCGAGCAGGGCACCCTGTCGCCCCGGGAAGACGAAATCCTGCGCCTGCTGGCCAGGGGCCAAAGCAACGGCGAAATCGCCCGCCTGCTGGGGATAAGCGAAAAAACCGTCAGCACCCACAAAATCAACCTGATGACCAAACTGGGGGTAACCAACATCGCCGCCCTGGTCCGCTACGTCCAGGACAATGCCCTGCTGTTCGACCTGCCTAGCAACGATATAGGAAACTTCCGAGATTGATATAGGCGTTGGCTGATACTGCCCTCGGAAGGATGCGGCGAAAATGTTTGCTGTTACGCACTGTTACATATGCCTGTGATTGGCGGCGATTTTGCCGAAGCCGGGCAGGTTGGGTTTGGCCACACCGCTGCTTGCCGCGCTGCGCGGGGCCTGCCAAGCACAGCGAAGCAATCTCCCTACTGTCATTGCGAGCGCAGCGAAGCAATCTCAAGGGTGGAGAGCAACCCAAAGGCCCGAATGTGAGCATGGCCCGGGATTGCCACGTCGCTGCACTCCTCGCAATGACACCCTCACCTTGTCATTGCGAGCGCAGCGAAGCAATCTCAAGGGTTGGGGAGCAACCCAAAGCCTG
>CAZWUP010000321.1:0-3183 GCA_964637045.1 uncultured Porticoccaceae bacterium
TGGCCGAGGCGGGGTTTAAATTTCAAGTCTGCGCCCACATCACTGCCATACCCATACCCAGTTGGAGGAAACAGCTACAACCCTACGGAGGACTTATGACACGGATAACCGATCTCTATCCATCGCGGCAAGGGCGCCGGGAGCAAATCCTCTCCCGCCTGGACCCCGTTGTTTACGGCCCCCGCTCCCCCGCATCCCCTTACCAATTGGATGGCGCACAGGTCACCGCCTACGAGCGCAACGGCTTCCTGGTCTTGCCCGACAGAATGTCAGAACTGGTGCCGGACCTGCTCGCCGAGACCGCCAACCTGAAGAACACCCTGGCCCAGGCAGAGGAGATCTACAGCGAACCCGACAGCGATGAACTGCGCACCCTGTTCAGCCCCCATACCTTCAGCACCCTGATGGACCGGGTGAGCAGGGACCCGAGGATTCTCGAACCTGTGCGCCAGCTGCTGGGCTCCGAGGTGTACATCATGCAGTCGCGAATCAATGTCAAACCCGGACTGGCGGGAAAATCCTTTCCCTGGCACTCAGATTTCGAAACCTGGCACGTGGAGGATGGGATGCCCAGGATGCGCGCCGTCACCGCCTGGATCATGCTTACCGAGAACCACCCCGGCAATGGGCCGCTCTATGTCTTGCAGGGCTCTCACCAGCGCTACGTTTCCTGCGCCGGCACCACCGGCGCGGACAATTACAAGACGTCCCTAAAGCACCAGACCCTGGGGGTGCCCCGCCGGGAAACCATGAAGGAGCTGATGGCGGAATATCCGCTGAAAGGACTATACGGCAGCCCCGGCACCCTGGTTTTTCACGAGTGCAACCTTCTCCACGGCTCCCCGGACAATATTTCCGGCGATTCCCGGGCGGTGGTGATGTTTGTGTTCAACAGTGTGGAAAACCGCCCCCTGGCCCCCTTTGGCGGCATAAAACCGAGACCTCACTACCTCAACAGCCCTGACACCAGACCCGTCGCGCCGCTGACCAGGCCTTTGGCAGCAACCGCGAACTGAACCGGGCTAGAAATTCGCGGGTCGCTTGGCGGTTGCCCCGGCGAAGATGGCGCGCACTTCCTGTGCGTCGCCCTCCGGATCGGCTCCGGGGAAAAACGGCTCGTGGAGCTGGATAATGCGGCGCGCAAAATCAAAGGTAACCGGCTGCACCGGGCAGTTTCCGGCGCGGGCGATGCGGACAAACCCGGTTTTCAGGCGGGGAACCTTTTTGCGCGTACCCTCCGGGGTGATGGCGATCACCAGTTGCTCGGCATCCCGCAACTGGCTGCCGATCTGCTCGGCGATACCTGTGGCATTGCCCCGGTCCACCGCCATGCCGCCAAGGGCGCGCAGCAACCCCGCCACCGGCCAGCGAAACAGGGTGTGCTTGGCCAGGAAGTGGACCCTCAGGTCGAGGGCCAGCATGGCGACGATACCCACCAGAAAATCCCAGTTCGAGGTGTGGGGCCCCACCGCCAGAATCAGCTTGGGGTGCTCGGGAATCGCCCCCACCAGCTGCCAGCCGCTGAGGCGGTGCAGCCAGCGGCCAAGACCCTGCACCAGGGCCGGACGACCGGCTCTGTGGCAGGGGGGAATTGGTGACTGTGCGCTAAGGTAGTTGCCCATGTCCGATCCCGAAGTCAGCCAGCTGCCCCTGTGGTCAGTGTTCCCTGGTGGCGAGGAACCTTACCCCGGGGTGCCGCTCCTCGGTAAGACTCAGGTTGACCCTGGTGGGAGCGAGGTAGGTGAGGTGTCCGCCGCCGTCGATGGCCAGATTTTCCGGCACCTTGGCCTTGAGCTTCTCGATGTCCTTGGCGGCCTCGGCCTCCACCCAGCGGGCAGTGGCGATATTGACCGGCTCATACTGGGCATCCACACCGTATTCGTCCTTCAGCCGATAGGCCACCACATCAAACTGGAGCTGGCCCACCGCCCCCACCACCACATCGTTGTTGGCGATGGGGAAGAACACCTGGGTGGAGCCCTCTTCCGACAACTGCTGCAGCCCCTTGTGGAGGGCCTTGGTGCGCAGGGGGTCCCGCAGGCGGATACGGCGGAACAACTCCGGGGCGAAGTGGGGTACCCCGGTGAACTTGAGGTTTTCACCCTCGGTGAAGGTATCGCCGATCTGAATGGTGCCGTGGTTGTGAAGACCGATGATATCCCCGGCCAGGGCCTCTTCGACATTTTCCCGCTCCCCGGCGCGAAAGGTCACCGCGTCGGAGATGCGGATATCCTTTCCCAGCCGCACATGGCGCATCTTCATCCCCTGGTGATAGGTCCCCGAGCAGATGCGCATAAAGGCGATGCGGTCCCTGTGCTTGGGATCCATATTGGCCTGAATCTTGAAGACAAAGCCGCTGAACTTCTCCTCGTCGGCGGCCACCATTCGGGTCTCCGCCGCGCGCCCCAGGGGCGGCGGCGCCCAGTCGACAAAGTGGTCGAGCATCTCCCGCACCCCGAAATTGCCGAGGGCGGTACCAAAAAATACCGGGGTGAGCTCCCCCCGCAGATAGGCATCCAGATCAAACTGGTGGCTGGCGCCCCGCACCAGCTCGATTTCGTCACAGACGCGGCCGTGATCATGGCCCAGCAGTTTGCGGGCTTCGTCACTGGCCAGGCCGACGATGCGAATATCCTCGGGGATGGTGTGGCCCCTGCCGGATTGGTAGGTGTGGATGGTATCCGTGTACAGGTTGTAGACGCCCTTGAACTGCTTGCCCATACCCAGGGGCCAATTGATGGGGGCGGCGGCGATATTGAGGACGGTTTCGATCTCGTCAAGGACCTCGATGGGCTCGCGAATATCCCGGTCCATCTTGTTGATAAAACTGAGAATGGGGGTGTCCCGCAGCCTGCAGACATCCATCAGTTTGATGGTCCGCTCCTCAACCCCCTTGGCGCCGTCGATCACCATCAATACCGAATCCACGGCGGTGAGGGTGCGATAGGTATCTTCGGAGAAATCCTCGTGTCCCGGGGTGTCCAGCAAGTTGACCATTCGCTCCCGATAGGGAAACTGCATCACCGATGAGGTCACCGAAATGCCCCGCTCCTTCTCCATGGCCATCCAGTCGGAGGTGGCGTGGCGATCGCTTTTGCGGCCCTTGACGGTGCCTGCGACCTGAATCAGCTTGCCAAACAGCAACAGCTTTTCGGTGATGGTGGTTTTACCCGCATCCGGGTG